>NZ_PTRU01000006.1:0-237194 GCF_002965245.1 Escherichia sp. MOD1-EC6021
CTAGTCTAAAAACTAGTATTAAGACTATCACTTAAATAAGTGATATTGGTTGTCTGGAGATTCAGGGGGCCAGTCTAACAGGTGACTCACTTGTTGATACCCTGACCGTTAATAATGGTTCTCAAGTTAATGTTTCTGATTCTGGTTTAACTTCAGACACTATCGATTTAACTAATGGCTCTTCTCTGAACATTGGTGAAGGTGGTTATGTTGATACCGATCATCTGACTATTAATTCCTATAGTACTGTTGATTTGACTGAATCAACTGGCTGGAGCATCTATTCCAACCTGTATGCTAATACTATCACCGTAACTAACGGTGGGGTGCTGGATGTGAACGTTGATCAGTTCGATACCGAAGCTTTCCATACCGATAAACTGGAACTGACTAGCGGCAACATTGCTGACAATAATGGTAATGTAGTATCCGGTGTATTCGATATCCACAGCAGCGATTATGTTCTGAACGCTGACTTGGTGAACGACCGTACCTGGGATACTACCAAGTCTAACTACGGTTACGGTATTGTTGCTATGAACTCTGATGGTCACCTGACTATCAACGGTAACGGCGATGTAGACAATGGTACTGAACTGGATAACAGCTCTGTAGACAACGTTGTTGCTGCAACCGGTAACTATAAAGTTCGTATCGACAACGCAACAGGCGCTGGCGCTATCGCTGATTACAAAGATAAAGAAATTATCTATGTAAACGACGTTAATACCAACGCGACCTTCTCTGCTGCCAACAAAGCTGACCTGGGTGCATACACCTATCAGGCTGAGCAGCGCGGTAACACCGTTGTTCTGCAACAGATGGAGCTGACCGACTACGCTAACATGGCGCTGAGCATCCCGTCTGCGAACACCAATATCTGGAACCTGGAACAAGACACCGTTGGTACTCGTCTGACCAACTCTCGTCATGGTCTGGCTGATAACGGCGGCGCATGGGTAAGCTACTTCGGTGGTAACTTCAACGGCGACAACGGCACCATTAACTATGATCAGGATGTAAACGGCATCATGGTCGGTGTTGATACCAAAGTTGACGGTAACAACGCTAAGTGGATCGTCGGTGCGGCTGCAGGCTTCGCTAAAGGTGACATGAATGACCGTTCTGGTCAGGTGGATCAAGACAGCCAGACTGCCTACATCTACTCTTCTGCTCACTTCGCGAACAACGTCTTTGTTGATGGTAGCTTGAGCTACTCTCACTTCAACAACGACCTGTCTGCAACCATGAGCAACGGTACTTACGTTGACGGCAGCACCAACTCCGACGCTTGGGGCTTTGGTTTGAAAGCCGGTTACGACTTCAAACTGGGTGATGCAGGTTACGTGACTCCTTACGGCAGCGTTTCTGGTCTGTTCCAGTCTGGTGATGATTACCAGCTGAGCAACGACATGAAAGTTGATGGTCAGTCTTACGACAGCATGCGTTATGAACTGGGTGTAGATGCAGGTTATACCTTCACCTACAGCGAAGACCAGGCTCTGACTCCGTACTTCAAACTGGCTTACGTCTACGACGACTCTAACAACGATAACGATGTGAACGGTGATTCCATCGATAACGGTACTGAAGGGTCTGCGGTACGTGTTGGTCTGGGTACTCAGTTCAGCTTCACCAAGAACTTCAGCGCCTATACCGATGCTAACTACCTCGGTGGTGGTGACGTAGATCAAGACTGGTCCGCGAATGTGGGTGTTAAATATACCTGGTAATATTCTTCACTCCGAAGAAATAGGTAATTTAATCTAAATAATGCCCGTCAAGGATTTGACGGGCATTACTGCAAAGGACGCGCAAATGTTAACTGTAGTTAAACCTCTTCAGGAATTTGGTAAGCTCGATAAATGTTTGTCCAGATACGGCACGCGCTTCGAGTTTAATAATGAAAAGCAAGTTATATTTTCAAGTGATGTCAATAGCGAAGATACTTTCGTTATTTTAGAAGGCATTATATCTCTGCGTAGAGAAGAAAACGTACTTATCGGTATTACCCTGGCACCTTTTATTATGGGGCTGGCTGATGGGTTGATGAAAAACGATATACCATACAAATTAATATCAGAAGGAAATTGTACGGGATATCATCTGCCAGCCAAACAAACCATTACGCTTATTGAACAAAATCAACTCTGGCGAGACGCTTTTTACTGGTTAGCCTGGCAAAATAGAATTCTGGAATTACGCGATGTGCAGCTCATTGGACATAATTCCTACGAACAAATCCGCGCAACGTTATTATCAATGATTGACTGGAATGAAGAATTACGCTCACGTATTGGTGTGATGAATTATATCCATCAACGTACACGCATATCGCGTTCTGTCGTCGCAGAAGTTCTCGCTGCTTTACGTAAAGGCGGCTATATCGAAATGAATAAAGGCAAACTGGTTGCTATCAACCGTTTGCCTTCAGAGTATTAATCAGGACGCGGGGATGACCAACGGTTTATTCCCGCTCAGTTCTGTCACCAGGTCATTGATGCCATCGCTCATATTTTTAAAGCGCGTCAATGGCGAACGAGTGACCACCACAAATGCGCCAATATTCTTCTGCGGGATCATCGCCATATAGGTAATGAAACCGCCACCACCACCTGTCTTCTGAATAATCCCCGGACGACCCTCTTTCGGGGCCATATATACCCAGCCTAAACCAAGTGCATCCGCTTTGCCGGGGACATCCATGCCAATCACTTTCGTAAACTGCGCGCGCTGATAAATCAACGTCTGCATACGATCCGCCTGATTACTGCGCTGATAAAAATCAGATGACAAATACTGCTGCATCCAGCGCATCATATCGCCAGGCGTGGAATAGACGCCGCCACTGCCAATTGCCGCCAGCGTGTTATTGCATGGACTGGCACCGCGCTCAGCAACCATTAAACGTCGGCACTGATCCGGCGATGGAGTATAGGTCGTGTCTTTCATCCCCAACGGACGGGTAATCTGCTCTTCAAACAACTGGGTATAAGGCTTGCCAGAAGCATTCGCCAGTGCATCTGCCAGCAGGTCGAACGCAAGGTTAGAGTATGCCGCCTGACTGCCTGGCGCGGCTTTCAGCTTCGCCGTAGAAAGGTATTTCCAGCGTTGCTCGCGCGTTGGCCAGACAAACACTGGACGATGTGCCGCACCTCCCGGCTGTTCACGGGGCAGGGCACTGGTATGGGTTGCCAGATTCACCAGGGTAATAGGCGTGCCATTGTAAGTCGGCACACGTGCGCCTGGTGGAGCATATTTACTTAGCGGATCGTTTAACTTCACGGTCCCCTGGTCGAGCAATTTCACCAGCAACTCACTGGTCATTAGCTTGGTGAGCGAAGCAATACGCACGACCGAATCCAGCTGCGGGCGAACGTTATTACCCGGGCGCGTTTCGCCATAACTGCGAAAGACGCGCTGGTTACCGTCGATAACAACCAGCGCCATCCCCGTGGCACCACTGCCATAAAAAATATGATCGGCATAACGATCGACAATATCAGAGGCGAACTCCGGTTCAGTGATCGGCTGCGCCGCATGGACGGGGGTCAATAACGCCGCACAAAGCACGGCAGAAAAAAGCAGACTACGTTTCAACGGTGGTGTCCATAGATTGAATGAAGGTAACTGAGCGTATTTATACTACTCATTGATGGATTGCAAAGGGCGAATTAGTGCAATAATAGTGTTAAAAACGTAACGGCGCGTAAACACGATCTTTTTCCTGCTCACCAATGCCTGCATTTGTGATCCTGCGCGTGTTAATCCGCTAATGTAAACAATCTTTGGTTTGTGAAATCCGTCGAAACAATTCTTATGGTCAGGCTGGCGAACTATGCGCCTTGCTATGGGTCACAATGGGCGGTTTCATTTGGCTGATTCTTTGTAGCGGTCATGCGGTTAATACACAGCAGTTGTTAAAACGATAAGAAGTTAGCAGGAGTGCATATGTTTAAGTCTTTTTTCCCAAAGCCGGGAACGTTTTTTCTCTCGGCCTTTGTTTGGGCATTGATTGCCGTTATCTTCTGGCAAGCCGGTGGGGGGGACTGGGTGGCGCGCATCACCGGAGCTTCCGGGCAGATCCCAATTAGCGCCGCGCGTTTCTGGTCGTTAGATTTCCTGATTTTTTACGCTTACTACATTGTTTGCGTAGGGCTTTTTGCACTGTTCTGGTTTATTTATAGCCCGCATCGTTGGCAATACTGGTCAATACTCGGTACTGCGTTGATTATCTTCGTCACCTGGTTTTTGGTAGAAGTTGGAGTTGCCGTCAACGCCTGGTATGCGCCGTTTTATGATCTGATTCAAACTGCGCTAAGTTCGCCGCATAAAGTCACTATCGAACAATTTTACCGCGAAGTGGGCGTCTTTCTGGGGATTGCGCTGATCGCGGTGGTGATCAGTGTGCTGAACAACTTCTTTGTCAGTCACTACGTGTTCCGCTGGCGTACGGCGATGAACGAATATTACATGGCGAACTGGCAACAACTGCGTCATATCGAAGGTGCCGCCCAGCGTGTGCAGGAAGACACCATGCGTTTTGCTTCAACGCTTGAGAATATGGGCGTCAGTTTTATCAACGCTATCATGACGTTGATCGCCTTCCTGCCGGTACTGGTAACGCTCTCTGCGCATGTGCCGGAGCTGCCGATTGTCGGGCATATTCCGTATGGTCTGGTGATTGCTGCTATCGTATGGTCGTTGATGGGGACCGGATTGCTGGCAGTGGTAGGGATCAAACTGCCGGGACTGGAGTTTAAAAATCAGCGTGTAGAGGCTGCCTACCGTAAAGAGTTGGTTTATGGTGAAGACGATGCATCGCGCGCGACGCCGCCTACGGTACGCGAGCTGTTTAGCGCCGTGCGGAAAAACTATTTCCGCCTCTATTTTCACTATATGTATTTCAACATCGCCCGCATTCTCTATTTGCAGGTCGATAACGTTTTCGGTTTGTTCTTGCTGTTTCCGTCGATTGTTGCCGGTACGATTACGCTCGGCCTGATGACGCAGATTACCAACGTTTTTGGTCAGGTTCGCGGTGCTTTTCAGTACCTGATTAACTCATGGACCACGCTGGTTGAGTTGATGTCTATCTACAAACGTCTGCGCAGCTTTGAACATGAGCTGGATGGTGACAAAATTCAGGAAGTAACCCATACCTTGAGTTAAAAAGGAGAAGTAATGTCGCGCGTCAATCATCTATCTTCGCTTTCGTTATTGGCGGTTCTGGTTTTAGCAGGGTGTAGTAGTCAGGCTCCGCAACCGTTGAAAAAGGGCGAAAAAGCGATAGATGTGGCGAGCGTCGTGCGGCAGAAGATGCCCGCGAGTGTGAAAGACCGCGATGCCTGGGCGAAAGATCTTGCCACCACGTTTGAAAGTCAGGGGCTGGCACCGACGCTGGAAAACGTCTGCTCGGTGCTGGCGGTGGCGCAGCAGGAGTCAAATTATCAGGCAGATCCGGCCGTTCCAGGCTTAAGCAAGATCGCCTGGCAAGAGATTGACCGTCGTGCCGAACGGATGCACATCCCAGCTTTTCTGGTTCATACCGCGCTAAAAATCAAATCGCCAAACGGCAAAAGTTATAGTGAGCGGTTAGATTCTGTGCGTACAGAAAAGCAATTAAGCGCGATTTTTGACGATTTGATCAGCATGGTGCCAATGGGGCAGACGCTGTTTGGTTCGCTTAATCCGGTACGTACCGGTGGACCGATGCAGGTCAGCATTGCGTTTGCCGAACAGCATACCAAAGGGTATCCGTGGAAAATGGACGGTACAGTCCGTCAGGAAGTCTTCAGTCGCCGCGGCGGATTGTGGTTCGGTACTTACCATTTACTGAATTATCCCGCCAGTTATAGCGCGCCGATATACCGTTTTGCCGATTTTAACGCTGGCTGGTACGCCAGCCGTAATGCCGCTTTTCAGAACGCGGTCAGTAAGGCCACTGGCATGAAGCTGGCGCTGGACGGTGATTTAATTCGTTACGACAGTAAAGAACCTGGGAAAACAGAGCTGGCAACGCGCAAACTGGCAGGCAAACTGGGGATGAGCGACAGCGAAATTCGCCGTCAGTTAGAGAAAGGGGACAGCTTCTCTTTTGAGGAGACGGCGCTGTACAAGAAAGTTTATCAACTTGCCGAAGCGAAAACGGGTAGATCACTACCCCGCGAAATGTTGCCCGGCATCCAACTGGAAAGCCCGAAAATTACCCGCAATCTGACTACGGCCTGGTTTGCGAAGCGCGTAGACGAACGGCGGGCGCGTTGTATGAAACAGTAAGCAAAAGGGAACGCCAGGCCAGATAAGGCATTTGAGGCCGCATCTGACAACCTACTCTTACTGGCGGCGATGTCGCCAGTGCAGCCATAGCGCCACTAATGCAAAAATGAAGCAGCCAATTAAAAATGGGATCAGCCCGAAAATGGTACCGACACCTAAACCAATTTCCACCCGTGGGCGGCCTGTTTCCTGAGCCTGCATTAAACGCTCATAGACGCCGGGCGCATGCACTAACAGGTTCAGCAATTGCGCCCCAGCCCAAAAGCAAAACAGCACAAACAACGCATAGGCAATGTTGCCAGGCGTAGAAGAGGCATTGCGATATTTTCCGCTAAACAGCGATTTTGACAGGGTGAAATCAGCCATAAAAACCTCCGGAAGTCATCTGCTTCTCTTCTGGTGTCATACCAGCGGCTTATGGCAAGTCTGACAGGTCATTAAGATTGTCAATATCAGAATCATGGTAAATTGATGTTGGGAATATTCCCGAAGCGGGAATATTTGTCACGAGTCACAAAAAGGTAACTTTAAGTTAAATTTTTTAACGATACGGGAAATGCTGTCTACCCCACAGACGTAAGTTATCGATTATGCGAAGATGTTATTTTTCGTTAACGGAGCTGCCATGAGTCTGCCTGTAAAAATTCGCCGTGACTGGCACTACTATGCGTTCGCCATTGGCCTGATATTCATTCTTAATGGCGTGGTGGGGTTACTGGGATTTGAAGCAAAAGGTTGGCAGACCTATGCCGTTGGTCTGGTGACGTGGGTGATTAGTTTCTGGCTCGCGGGGCTGATTATTCGTCGTCGCGATGAAGAAACTGAAAACGCCCAATAACAGAGGATTGGGCGTTCTGGGGGCTGACAAAGTGCTCGTTGTTTTTGCCGGATGCGGCGCGAACGCCTTATCCTGCCTACAAAATCAGTATATTGCAATTATCTTGTAGGCCTGATAAGCAAAGCGCATCAGGCAATCTTACAGTCTTAAATGCCCAATAACAGTTATTGGGCATTTAAAAATTACATTGTGGTTTTCAATGCGTTATCCGCAGCGTGACGCTCCAGCGCCAACTCGATCAGACGTGTGATCAGGTCGGTGTAACCCAAACCGCTGGCTTGCCACAGCTTCGGATACATACTGATGTTGGTGAAGCCTGGCAGTGTGTTGATCTCGTTGATTACCACTTCGTTCTCTGGGGTTAAAAACACGTCTACACGCGCCATGCCTGCGCAACCCAACGTTTGATAAGCCTGAACGGCAATTGCCCGGATCTTATCGTTAATTTCAGGCGTAATGGCTGCCGGAACCACCACTTTCGCGCCATCTTCGTCAATGTACTTGGTGTCGTAGGCATAGAAATCGCTGGTTAGTACGATCTCGCCACAGGTACTGGCTTGCGGATTGTCGTTGCCCAGAACCGCGCATTCGATCTCACGACCTTTGATCCCTTGCTCAACGATCACTTTATGATCGAACTCGAACGCCAGATCGACGGCAATTGCGTACTCTTCTTCACTGGTTACTTTGCTGACACCAACAGAAGAGCCTTGGTTAGCGGGTTTTACAAACAGCGGTAACCCCAGTTTTGACTTCACTTCGGCAAAACTGATGTTTTGACGATTGGTGCGTGTCAGGGTAATAAATGGCGCAATGTTCAGCCCGGCATCGCGTAGCAGACGTTTGGTGACATCTTTATCCATACAGGCCGCTGACGCCAAAACATCAGAACCCACAAACGGTAAATTGGCGACCCGCAGCATTCCCTGCAAGGAACCATCTTCGCCTAGCGTACCGTGAACAATCGGGAAAATGACATCCACCGTCGGCAATGGCTGACCGTTTTGTGCGTCGATAAGCTGATGCTCATGTTTACCAGGCACCTGCGCAAGACTGGTCGCCGAAGGGCGCAACGCAATATGGGCAGGATCGTCTGCATTTAGCAGATAATTGTTGGCATCGCTGACGTGCCATTGCCCTTGTTTATCAATGCCCAGCAGCACAACGTCGAAGCGACTTTTATCAATGGCATCGACAATGTTTTTTGCCGATTGCAAAGACACTTCATGTTCCGCTGATTTACCACCAAAAACGATTCCTACCCGCAGTTTTTCCATCTTGAAAACCTATCCCGTCTAACACAAAGTGCATACATTACCACGACAAAACGGGGGATTCGCGGCCTTCTGACAGAATGTTGCAATCTTCTACTGACAAAGTGTGCAACGTACTGGTGAAGAAAGTGCGTTATCTCAAAGATGTGCGCAAGATCACAAAAATGATGAACGGGAAGCTAATTTATTCCTGGTTTAAATGGCCATGCAGTGAGTTTTTTTCTCTTAATTATAAGTTAGCAAAGAGAATATATTTCATAACTTTTACTTATAATAAAGGTTGATAATTAAAAACCTATACTTTGTATGGTTACTTATTTAAATAAGAGAAACGTTTCGCTGATAAATATGGAAAAAATATTTGCGCAAAGTATTTCATTCGTCATAAAAATACTACCTCCAGACACTATGAAGTTGTGAAGCATAATGTTAACTTCTCCATACTTTGGATAAGGAAATACAGACATGAAAAATCTCATTGCTGAGTTGTTATTTAAGCTTGCCCAAAAAGAAGAAGAGTCGAAAGAACTGTGCGCGCAGGTAGAAGCACTGGAGATTATCGTCACTGCAATGCTTCGTAATATGGCGCAAAATGACCAACAGCGGTTGATTGATCAGGTTGAGGGGGCACTTTACGAGGTAAAGCCCGATGCCAGCATTCCTGACGACGATACGGAGCTGCTGCGCGATTATGTAAAGAAGTTATTGAAGCATCCTCGTCAGTAAAAAGGTAATCTTTTCAACAGCTGTCATAAAGCTGTCACGGCTGAGACTTATAGTCGCTTTGTTTTTATTTTTTAATGTATTTGTACATGGAGAAAATAAAGTGAAACAAAGCACTATTGCACTGGCACTCTTACCGTTACTGTTTACCCCTGTGACAAAAGCCCGGACACCAGAAATGCCTATTCTGGAAAACCGGGCTGCTCAGGGCGATATTACTGCACCCGGCGGTGCTCGCCGCTTAACGGGTGATCAGAGCGCCGCTCTGCGTGATTCTCTTAGCGATAAGCCTGCAAAAAATATTATTTTGCTGATTGGCGATGGGATGGGGGATTCGGAAATTACTGCCGCACGTAATTATGCCGAAGGTGCGGGCGGCTTTTTTAAAGGTATTGATGCCTTACCGCTTACCGGGCAATACACTCACTATGCGCTGAATAAAAAAACCGGCAAACCGGACTACGTTACCGACTCGGCTGCATCAGCAACTGCCTGGTCAACCGGTGTCAAAACCTATAACGGCGCATTGGGTGTCGATATTCATGAAAAAGATCACCCAACGATTCTGGAAATGGCAAAAGCCGCAGGGCTGGCGACCGGTAACGTTTCTACCGCAGAGTTGCAGGATGCCACTCCCGCCGCGTTGGTGGCGCATGTGACTTCGCGCAAATGCTACGGTCCGAGCGCGACCAGTGAAAAATGTCCGCGTAACGCGCTGGAAAAAGGCGGAAAAGGATCGATTACCGAACAGCTGCTTAACGCCCGTGCCGATGTTACGCTTGGCGGCGGCGCAAAAACCTTTGCGGAAACGGCAACCGCCGGTGAATGGCAGGGAAAAACGCTGCGTGAACAGGCGCAGGCGCGTGGTTATCAGTTGGTGAGCGATGCTGCCTCACTGAATGCGGTGACGGAAGCGAACCAGCAAAAACCCCTGCTAGGACTGTTTGCTGACGGCAATATGCCAGTGCGCTGGCAAGGACCGAAAGCAACGTACCACGGCAATATCGACAAGCCCGCAGTTACCTGTACGCCTAATCCGCAACGTAATGACAGCGTACCGACCCTGGCGCAGATGACTGATAAAGCCATTGAATTGTTGAGTAAAAATGAGAAAGGCTTTTTCCTGCAAGTTGAAGGTGCATCAATCGATAAACAGGATCACGCGGCGAATCCTTGTGGGCAAATTGGCGAGACGGTCGATCTCGACGAAGCCGTACAACGGGCGCTGGAATTCGCTAAAAAGGATGGCAACACGCTGGTCATAGTCACCGCTGATCACGCCCACGCCAGCCAGATTGTCGCGCCGGACACCAAAGCGCCGGGCCTCACCCAGGCGCTAAATACCAAAGATGGCGCAGTGATGGTGATGAGTTACGGGAACTCCGAAGAGGATTCACAAGAACATACCGGTAGTCAGCTGCGTATTGCGGCGTATGGCCCACATGCCGCCAATGTCGTTGGACTGACCGACCAGACCGATCTCTTCTACACCATGAAAGCCGCCCTGGGGCTGAAATAAAACCTCGCCCGGCGGTGAAATTTCGCTGCCGGGTGGTTTTTTTGCGGTTAGCAACCAGACTTAATGGCAGATCACGGGCGCAAACGCTCATGGTTAAAACATGAAGAGGGATGGTGCTATGAAAATAACATTACTGGTTACCTTGCTTTTCGGACTGGTTTTTTTAACCACCGTCGGCGCTGCCGAGAGAACCTTAACCCCGCAACAACAGCGTATGACCTCCTGTAATCAGCAGGCGACGGCGCAGGCGTTGAAAGGGGATGCTCGTAAGACCTACATGAGTGATTGCCTGAAGAACAGCAAGTCTGCGCCTGGTGAAAAAAGTTTGACGCCACAGCAGCAAAAGATGCGCGAATGTAATAATCAAGCAACGCAACAATCTCTGAAAGGTGATGATCGTAATAAGTTTATGAGCGCCTGCCTCAAGAAAGCCGCCTGATACCTGATAGTGCTAACGGGTGAGCTACGAAAATGGCTCACCCGAAATTTCATACTTCTGCCTTTAGCCCCGTCTCTATAATTTGGGAAAATTGTTTCTGAATGTTCCCAAAAATAATGAATGATGAAAACTTTTTCAAAAAAGCGGCGGCGCATGGGGAGGAACCTCCTTTAACTCCTCAAAACGAACATCAGCGGTCCGGGCTGCGCTTCGCCCGTCGCGTCAGACTACCCCGCGCGGTTGGCCTGGCTGGCATGTTCTTACCGATTGCTTCAACGCTGGTTTCGCACCCGCCGCCGGGCTGGTGGTGGCTGGTGTTGGTCGGCTGGGCGTTCGTCTGGCCGCATTTAGCCTGGCAGATTGCGAGTAGGGCTGTCGATCCGCTTAGCCGGGAAATTTATAACTTAAAAACCGATGCAGTATTAGCGGGAATGTGGGTAGGCGTAATGGGCGTAAACGTGCTGCCTTCCACCGCGATGTTGATGATTATGTGTCTGAATTTGATGGGGGCAGGCGGCCCCCGTCTGTTTGTCGCGGGTCTGGTGTTGATGGTGGTTTCCTGCCTTGTCACCCTCGAACTGACGGGTATCACCGTGTCGTTCAATAGTGCGCCGCTGGAATGGTGGCTCTCCCTTCCCATTATCGTCATTTATCCTCTGCTGTTTGGCTGGGTCAGCTACCAGACGGCGACTAAACTGGCGGAACATAAACGCCGATTGCAGGTCATGAGTACCCGCGACGGTATGACGGGCGTGTATAACCGACGTCATTGGGAAACGATGTTACGCAATGAATTTGATAACTGTCGGCGGCATAACCGCGATGCGACGTTACTGATTATCGATATCGACCATTTCAAGAGCATCAACGATACCTGGGGCCATGATGTGGGCGATGAAGCGATTGTGGCGCTTACCCGACAATTACAAATTACCCTGCGCGGTAGCGATGTGATTGGTCGGTTTGGTGGCGATGAGTTTGCGGTAATCATGTCCGGTACACCAGCTGAGAGCGCCATTACCGCCATGTTACGGGTGCATGAAGGGCTAAACACGTTACGTTTGCCGAATACGCCACAGGTAACATTACGGATTAGTGTGGGGGTTGCGCCGCTGAATCCACAAATGAGTCACTATCGCGAGTGGTTGAAATCGGCAGATTTGGCGCTTTACAAAGCAAAGAAAGCCGGACGTAACCGCACCGAAGTGGCGGCCTGACGTCCGGCAAAAGTCATCAGGATTTACTGAGTTTTTCTGATTTTTCCATACACTTCGTCATCGCTTCGATCACTGCGGCACGGAAGCCTTTCTCTTCCAGTACGCGTACCGCCTCAATGGTGGTGCCTCCCGGTGAGCAGACCATATCTTTCAGTGCCCCTGGATGTTCTCCCGTTTCCAGCACCATTTTTGCGGAACCCATTACCGCCTGAGCGGCAAATTTATACGCCTGGGCGCGTGGCATCCCGCCCAGCACGGCGGCGTCGGCCATCGCTTCGATAAACATAAAGACGTAGGCTGGCGAAGAACCGCTCACACCGACCACCGGGTGGATCATCGGCTCGGCAATTACTTCCGCTTCGCCAAAGCAGCGGAAAATATTCAGCACATCAGCGGTATCTTCTGGGGTTACCAGCGCGTTTGGCGTTACGGAGGTCATCCCGGCATTAACCAGTGCGGGAGTGTTCGGCATGGCGCGGATAATTTTCCGGTCATGGCCCAGCGCGCGGGCAAGCTGGTCGAGCGTGACACCTGCTGCAATAGAAACGACCAGAGAGTCTTTATTCAGGCTGGAGGTGATTTCGCTAAGCACTTTAATCATGATGCCCGGTTTAACGGCGGCGAAAATGATGTCGGCGATTTGCGCCACTTCCTGCGCCGATTCTGCGGCGTTGATGCCGAACTGGTCATGCAGGGCGGCGACTTTATCCGGGGAGGGGGTATATACCCAGATTTGCCCTGGAAGCACCTGACCGCTGGCAATCAGACCGCCGAGAATGGCTTTTCCCATATTGCCGCAGCCAATAAAACCGATTTTCTTTTCCATTGCCTCACTCCTGCCGTGAAATTCATTGTTTTGATAATCGCTGGCAGAAGCATAAACAGAACTATGCCGGAAGGCAAAAGCGCGACACAATAGAGAATTACCCAACAAAGGATGATGTTATGACAATTTGGGTGGATGCCGACGCGTGTCCCAATGTAATTAAAGAGATTTTGTATCGCGCGGCTGAACGTATGCAGATGCCGCTGGTACTGGTAGCAAACCAGAGTTTACGCGTACCGCCTTCGCGATTTATTCGAACGCTGCGCGTCGCGGCAGGTTTCGACGTTGCCGATAACGAAATTGTCCGGCAGTGTGAAGCTGGCGATTTGGTGATCACCGCAGATATTCCTTTGGCTGCTGAAGCCATCGAGAAAGGCGCTGCGGCGCTTAATCCACGCGGCGAACGTTACACACCAGCGACCATTCGTGAGCGCCTGACGATGCGCGATTTTATGGATACCTTACGCGCCAGTGGGATCCAGACCGGGGGACCAGATAGCCTTTCACAACGTGACCGCCAGGCCTTTGCCGCGGAGCTGGAGAAGTGGTGGCTGGAAGTGCAACGTAGTCGTGGCTGAATGTAATTTATTATTTACACTTCATTCTTGAAAATTTATTGGTATAGTAAGGGATGTATTAAAATTTTCACTTTAAGTGGAATTTTTTCTTTACAATCGAAATTGTACTAGTTTGATGGTATGATCGCTATTCTCATGACACCGGCTTTCGCCGCATTGCGACCTATTGGGGAAAACCCACGATGACACAACCTCTTTTTCTGATCGGGCCTCGGGGCTGTGGTAAAACAACGGTCGGAATGGCCCTTGCCGATTCGCTTAACCGTCGATTTGTCGATACCGACCAGTGGTTGCAATCACAGCTCAATATGACGGTCGCGGAGATCGTCGAAAGGGAAGAGTGGGCGGGATTCCGCGCCAGAGAAACGGCGGCGTTGGAAGCGGTAACTGCGCCATCCACCGTTATCGCCACGGGCGGCGGCATTATCCTGACGGAATTTAATCGTCACTTTATGCAAAATAACGGGATCGTGGTTTATTTGTGTGCGCCAGTATCAGTCCTGGTTAACCGACTGCAAGCTGCACCGGAAGAAGATTTACGGCCAACCTTAACGGGGAAACCGCTGAGCGAAGAAGTTCAGGAAGTGCTGGAAGAACGCGATGCGCTATATCGCGAAGTTGCGCATATTATCATCGACGCAACAAACGAACCCAGCCAGGTGATTTCTGAAATTCGCAGCGCCCTGGCACAGACGATCAATTGTTGATTTTCGAGCGCCTATACTTAACGTTCATCCCGTGAAATAAGGAAGAACGATGCCAACGAAACCGCCTTATCCTCGTGAAGCATATATAGTGACGATTGAAAAAGGAAAGCCAGGACAGACGGTAACCTGGTACCAACTCAGAGCCGATCATCCTAAACCAGACTCGTTGATCAGTGAACATCCGACCGCTCAGGAAGCGATGGATGCGAAAAAACGCTATGAGGACCCTGACAAAGAGTGACCGCATCAGACTGCTCGGAAGGGATTCTGAGTGCCACCACAAGGGATCTGCGTCACATTTTTCACAATTCATGTTTTTCAAATAATTAGAATATTAAACAATAACAATCCATTACTGGAATCATTTGGAATCTTTACATTATGCCGTGCAGGTCTGCTGCTACGCTTTTTGTCATTTGTAGCACAGGTAAGTGTCGGCAGTGGTGCTTAGCGCTTGCCCGGTAATTAACGACGAAATAAAAGTAAGGTGGAAGAACAATGAGTGCGTCGTTGGCGATCCTGACCATCGGCATTGTACCTATGCAGGAAGTTTTGCCGCTCCTGACAGAATACATTGACGAAGATAATATTTCCCATCATAGCCTGCTGGGGAAGTTAAGCCGCGAAGAAGTGATGGCGGAGTACGCGCCAGAAGCAGGCGAAGACACAATTCTCACATTATTAAATGACAGCCAGCTGGCACATGTTTCGCGTCGCAAAGTGGAGCGAGACCTGCAAGGTGTGGTTGAAGTGCTCGATAATCAGGGTTACGACGTCATTATATTAATGAGTACGGCAAACATTAGTAGTATGACCGCGCGTAATACGATCTTTCTTGAGCCGTCGCGAATATTGCCACCGCTGGTTTAATCTATTGTTGAAGATCATCAGGTGGGGGTTATCGTACCGGTTGAAGAGCTACTGACCGTTCAGGCGCAAAAATGGCAAATTTTGCAGAAACCGCCAGTATTTTCATTGGGTAACCCCATTCATGATTCGGAACAAAAAATCATTGATGCCGGGAAAGAATTACTGGCAAAAGGCGCAGATGTCATCATGCTGGATTGTTTGGGATTTAACCAGCGTCATCGCGATTTACTGCAAAAACAGCTCGATGTTCCTGTCTTGCTCTCTAACGTATTGATTGCAAGGCTAGCTGCGGAATTACTGGTGTAATTTTGCGTGACAGCCAGCGCCTCTGGCCCCTATAGTGAAGTAGATGTTCAACTACCAGACAGGGCCAGTTTATGCTTCAAAGTAATGAGTACTTTTCCGGCAAAGTGAAATCGATCGGCTTTTCCAGCAGCAGCACTGGTCGCGCCAGCGTGGGTGTTATGGTTGAAGGCGAATACACCTTCAGCACCGCTGAGCCTGAAGAGATGACGGTAATCAGTGGTGCGCTGAATGTGTTACTGCCTGACGCGACCGACTGGCAAGTGTATGAAGCCGGTTCGGTGTTTAATGTTCCCGGTCACAGCGAGTTTCATCTGCAAGTTGCCGAACCCACCTCTTATCTGTGCCGCTATCTGTAATTCCTCGCCTTCCCCATGAACGGGAGGGCATTTTTCTGAAATATCCTCTCTTTAACCCATAATAATATTTCCTTTGCTGCGATTTTTTCGATTTCCGATATATTCATAATTCATCAAGGTTGATATAAATATCAGTGAAGATTATGAATAGAATTAATATATTGGTCATCTGTATGGTCGTATTTTTTATGACTGGCAATGCATGTGCCACAGAGTGGATCAGTAGCGAGGACCTTATCACCTCTGACTTTCATCTTATGACGGCAGATGAGCGCAACGTGGTTAAAGCGGCAACCAACGATAGTATGGAAGCTGCTTATATGCTGAAAGATAATATCCGTTGGTATTATCACAATGGTGACCTATCATTACCCACTAACTTCAGCAATCAGCATAAACTGGTGGTGAACGGTAATTTAACGATTTCCGGCGATTATGATGATTATCTGTCAGGTAATGGTCATCTGATTGTACTAGGTAATGTTATTGTCGATAACTTTATTAATCATGATTTCGCGTATGTCAAAGGGCAGATGACAGCAAAAGGTTTAGTTTATGCTGATTATAATGATCATAATTTTGAAGTGATGAGGGGAATTAGCGCACGAGGAATTATTGTTTCCGATAAAGCAACGCAATTTGAGTCCATCAAAGCTGAATTTTATATCAATGAAGATGCAAGTGGTGAAGGATATAGCTGGGATGAGAATATTAAGAAAGCCTATTCACTGGTGAATCCCGACTTTTACGATCATACTGAAATCGAAACTGATAATATTTTTAATGCGTATCCTGACTATGATAGCGTCGCAGATAATATAATTCAGGGGTTACCTGTTTTTCGAGATAAAGCTGATTCTAAAATTAATGAGAAATTACAGTGGATTGAAGCGGGTAAACTCGACAATTTCCCTGCGGATAAAATAAAGCATGAAGATTCACTGGTGGCACGTTTTCTGACACATATAGAGCGTTTGTCACCCGCCGTTATGCTGCAATTGTTACAGCACCCTGATGACCAGACGCGTGAATCAATGGCGCAGTCCTGGCCTGCTCAACACATGCATTTGCTTACCGATGAATTAATTAAAGATGAAGCTGTTGCCAGAGGACTGGTTAAAAACAGCAATATATCCGCCGAAGTGAATAAAAAATTAATGTCTGTACCCGTCGAGAGCATACAGCTGGAGCAGGCCAGACAGGATAATCTTTCTCCTGATATTGTTGTGTCGTTAAGTCAAAGCCCTTTTCTCAGTGTGCGCAAGACATTAATCAGCCATTACGATTACGCCTGGCTGGTTCCAACTGCAGTGGTTGATGAATTGATAAATAGCGAAGATCCGGAGTTACGCGAAAGAATTACCGGAGCCGATTTAACCGCACAACAAGCGGTGTTGTTGAGTAAAGATAAATCGCTGAAAGTTCGTCAAGCATTAGCCCGGACGCTTACTGAACTAAAAATCACCCAACTGTCAGCGACCCTGAGTACAGAGGATGTTGAACGTATCGCAGAACAAATGTATCTGGATAATAAAGAAAATAAAAATATCGTGAAGGCGTTATTGGTCGCTTTGCCGGAGTCGCGTCAACTGACTTTGGCAAAAGAAGATGTGCACAACTTACGTGACGGCATGCGTTATCTGACCTCGAAGGAAGTGATTAGTTATCTACTGAATCAGCATGACATTCCCAGCATCTGGTATGAGCTGGCACGCGATAAATTATTACCTCTGGAGTATAAGAAACAATTATGGCAACACACCTTAAAATTAAGGATGAGTAAACGGCAAGAAGATCAAGAGCAAGCCTACGAAGTACAGCTGGCGCTGATTGATAATGGTATTATTGACGAAGAGATGTTTAATAATGCCATCGATTTACTGGTTTATTTACCTGCTGAATACCGCTATCGGATGCGAAACCAGCTATTTGATAATGAAGATTTACCCTCCGGAATTATCAACAAACTCGATCAACAGTATCGTTTTAACTCCGACTGGGCGTTGTCTGTTGTCAGTATGAAAAATAGCACCCGTAGACAAAGTGAAAGGGGATTACACCGCTGGAATCATGAGGAAAGCGATATTTTTGCGGAGCTGGATACGATAAAAGATAAATCAGATGATGAATGGTGGTGCGGATTGCTGAAAAGTCACAATGATCATTTGCGGCAGACGGCGTTGCGCAATGTACATACCCCAGCCTCTTTGTTAACGACATTGACTGAGTCACAGGATCGGGCGCTGGCTATTAATAATCCACAGTTGGCTGCCGATGTGAAAACGGCGTGGTTAAAGGAGGATGCATCATTAATCTTATTTGTTGATCAGCCCGATCTTTCGCAGTTACGTCATTTAGTGAAAACCGGGGCAACGCGGCAAATTCGCAGTGAAGCGCGTAACCGGCTTGAGGAAAAACAATGACACAACGCCCCTGGAGCAAGTTACAGAGGGAGATTTATGACTTACTGACGCCAACGATCAACCTGCAAATTCACTGTACCCGTTATCCCATGCGCAGCCAAAATGGTGGAAGCTCCGATTTACCGCGTTATTGGATCACGTTGGATAAAGACGTGATCTGGGATTACCCAAAAGACTTTATGGCAGGCAATGGTGGAGTGCGTAATTTTCATGGTGAAACTTGCTGGTATCCTTATCTGACGGATATTTGTTCAATTTCTGATTTATTGCGTGAATATATTGATACCCCAAAAGCGGAGCTGTTAACGAAACAATGTACCAGCGATAAATGGGGGTTAGTGAATATTCTGCGTGCCGCTGACAGGCGAATAGGGATGAGACGGTTGGATCAGTTACGGCGTAAAACGCATAATATTGCTGCGCTAAAAATTATTGCCCGCCGTAGCGAATGATTATATGCCTGGTGTGGATTCGTACGCCGGATAAGACGCCGCAGGCGTCGCATCCGGCATTAAAGGCAAATCAGCAATTAACGTTGTGCTTCGCCACCTAATCCTTCGATCAGGTTTTGGATTAATGCTGCCAGTTCACCGGTCATCAGGATGAAATCGGCATCAAAACGTTGGGCAAAATCTTCACGGTCGATATCTTCGTTTTGATCGCGCAGCTCGTCGCAGAACTTCAGACGCTTGAGTGAACCATCGTCGCACATCACAAACTGAATGCGCTGCTGCCAGTCGAGCGCCAGTTTAGTCACCACTTTTCCTGCTTCAATGTGGTTGGTGATTTCTTCGCTGGTCAAATCTTGTTTCTTCGCGCGGATCACGCCGCCATCTTCCAGCAACGATTTCAGTTCGGCTTCATCAAGCAGCTGGAAGCCTTGTGCCGCACTACCAGAGCGTACCCATTCGGTCAGCGTCAGTTCAATCGGGTTTTCCATGCTCAATGGTACAACCGGTAACGACCCCAGGCTTTTACGCAGTAATGCCAGCGTATCTTCTGCTTTTTTGGCACTGGCGCAGTCCACCATAATCAAACCGTTTACCGTATCGATCCACATCATGGTTTGGCTGAAACGGCTGAAAGCGCGCGGCAGAAGAGAGTGCAGCACTTCATCTTTCAGCGAATCTTTTTCGGTTTTCTTCAGCTTGCGCGCCTGTTCCGCTTCCAGCTTGGCGATTTTTGCTTCCAGCGCCTGTTTAATCACCGGAGACGGGAGGATTTTTTCTTCTTTGCGCGCGCAGATAACAATTTGACCATTGGCAACGTGCGTTAACGCATCGCTGTGCGATCCCATCGGAGGAACCCAGCCCATCTTCGCCATGTCCTGGCTGCCGCATGGGGTAAATGCCATCGAGGCTAGCTGTTTTTCCATCTCTTCTGCACGCAGCGAAATCTCGCGGCTAAGACGGTAAACCATTAAATTTTTGAACCACAGCATGATAATTTCCACGGCCTTGTCGTTAAATTTAGCGGGCATGATAACGAATTGTCGGCGGCCTTGCATTGCCAATCCGGTTGTCCGTCTCTACGCTATTGATATTGAAAAAAATAAGGAGAGTACCGTGCGTATAGGTATCGATTTAGGCGGCACTAAAACTGAAGTGATTGCACTGGGCGATGCAGGGGAGCAGTTGTATCGTCATCGTCTGCCCACACCGCGTGATGATTACCATCAGACCATCGAAACGATCGCCACGTTGGTTGATATGGCGGAGCAGGCGACAGGGCAGCGCGGAACGGTAGGCATGGGCATTCCAGGCTCGATTTCGCCTTACACTGGCGTGGTGAAAAATGCCAATTCAACCTGGCTTAACGGTCAGCCATTTGATAAAGATTTAAGCGCGCGGTTGCAACGGGAAGTGCGGTTGGCAAATGACGCCAACTGTCTGGCGGTCTCGGAAGCGGTAGATGGCGCAGCAGCGGGAGCGCAGACGGTATTTGCCGTGATTATCGGCACGGGATGCGGCGCGGGCGTAGCGTTCAATGGTCGAGCGCATATCGGCGGCAATGGCACGGCAGGCGAGTGGGGACACAATCCGCTACCGTGGATGGACGAAGATGAACTGCGTTATCGCGAGGAAGTCCCTTGTTATTGCGGTAAACAAGGTTGTATTGAAACCTTTATTTCGGGCACGGGATTCGCGACGGATTATCGTCGTTTGAGCGGACATGCGCTGAAAGGCAGTGAAATTATCCGCTTGGTAGAAGAAAGCGATCCGGTAGCGGAACTGGCATTGCGTCGCTACGAGCTGCGGCTGGCAAAATCGCTGGCACACGTAGTGAATATTCTCGATCCGGATGTGATTGTGTTGGGGGGCGGGATGAGCAATGTAGATCGTTTATATCAAACGGTTCCGCAGTTGATTAAACAATTTGTCTTCGGCGGCGAATGTGAAACGCCGGTGCGTAAGGCGAAACATGGTGATTCCAGCGGCGTACGCGGCGCTGCGTGGTTATGGCCACAAGAGTAAAAAAACCAGGCAATTGGTGCATCATGCCTGATGCGACGCTTGCCGCGTCTTATCAGGCCTACAAAATGAGCAGCCGTAGGCCGGATAAGGTGTTCACGCCGCATCCGGCAATAAGCAACGTGCACCGTGGCTGCAATCTACCCCACTGGTTTCGCCAGCACCGGACTATCCGCCGCTTGCTGGCGCTTATAGCGACCATACAGCAGCAACGACGACATCGCAGCAAACGAAAGCAGGGCGGCAGGCAGCGCCACGTAATTATAAGTCAGCCCCAGCGTCAGCATCATACCTCCGCAATATGCGCCGACGGCGCTACCGAGGTTAAACGCTATTTGCCCACCTGCGGCACCTAATAATTCTCCACCTTTGGCATTTTGCAGTAACAATATTTGCAGCGGTGCAGAGAGGGCAAATAATCCCGCGCAACAAATAAAAGCAAAAATAAGCGACGTTGTTTTCATGCCGCCGAAGAAAAAGAGCATCAGCAATGCCAGCACAATAATGAAATCAGTCACTGCCGCAATGCGTAGTGGTGAATAACGTCCTGAAATCCGGCCACTTAGCACATTCCCCAACACCATCCCCAGCCCAACTAACATCATAATAAAGGTCATCGCCGTTTCCGAAAAACCGGAAATAAACATCATGTATGGCTTTACGTAGCTGAACCAGGCAAATACACCCGCGTTGCCAAACATCGTGGCAGCGAAAATTAACCACGGGGCCGGGCTGCGCAAAAAGTGAAATTGTTCGCGCAGCTTTCCTTTCGCCTCGTCGCGAATATCCGGCACCCAAAAATAGACCGATGCCATCACCGCGATATTAAACACAGAGATCAATAAAAAGGTGTAACGCCAGCTAAACTCCTGACTTAAATACGTCCCCAGCGGAATGCCCAGCAAATTGGCAACTGTCATCCCCGAAACCATCCCCGCCACGGCGGCGGTGACTTTGCCGGGTTTGATAATTTTCGATAACACAATCGCCCCGACGCCAAAAAAAGCGCCATGCGGAAAGCCGGAAACCAGCCGACCAATGGCGAGCATCAGGTAAGACGAAGAGAGCGTGAACATGGCGTTGCCAATGACGCACAACGCCACCAGAAACAACAAGATATGTTTGAGCGAGTAGCGGCTGGAAAAGAGTGCGATGATTGGTGCACCGACCACCACCCCCAGCGCATAATACGAGATCATATGTCCGGCGGCAGGAATCGAAATACCTACGTTATGTGCCAGCTCCGTAAGCACGCCCATAATGCCAAATTCGGCCATTCCCAAACCAAACGTGCCCAGAGCCAAAGATAAAATAACTTTTTTCATACCACCATCACAACCACCAGAACGGCTACCAATCACCGTAGCCAATAAAGTGATAGCTTGCAGGATAACGACCAGTGAGGCCAAGAGATAATTCGCCCCTCTGTATTCATTATCCTGCTGAATAGTTATTTCACTGCAAACGCACTTTCCAGTTTGCTGTATCCCAGTCCGTTGATCTTTTTCACTTTGATCTGCACCGGAATACGCTCTTTCATCGCTTCAACGTGGCTAATCACACCGATGGTTTTGCCGCTGGCGTTCAGGGCATCCAGGGCATCAAGGGCGGTATCCAGCGTTTCGCTATCCAGCGTGCCAAAACCTTCATCAAGGAACAGCGAGTCAATACGCGTTTTATGGCTGACCAGATCCGAAAGCGCCAGCGCCAGCGCCAGACTGACGAGGAAACTCTCGCCACCGGAAAGGGTACGGGTATCGCGTACCGCATCTGCCTGCCAGGTATCAACAACCTCGACTTCCAGCGCCTCGCTGGCTTTGCGCTGTAACAGATAGCGCCCGTGTAACCGGGTAAGTTGCTGATTAGCGAGATGGACTAAATTATCCAGCGTCAGCCCCTGGGCAAACTTGCGGAATTTATCGCCCTCTTTGGAACCTATTAGCGAATTAAGATATCCCCAGTCCTCAACCTGCTGCGTCATTTGAGCAATTTGCTGCATTAAGGTTTGTTGTTGCTGACGGTTTTCCGCATCCTGTTTCAGCTGTTGACGAATCTCGCCCTGACTCGTGGTGTTTTCACGCAACTTTTGGTGAGTTTGCGCTAACTCTTGCTGAATCTGCTCCACCGTCACACTGAGATCCAGGCCGTCAGGTCGGTGTTGCTGATGCTGTGCCAGCGTTTCAGCTGTCTGAGTGACCAGCGTTTGCGCCTGACGGCGCTGGTTTTCCAGATTCTGCTTGAGCTGTTCCAGTTGGGTTAGTGTTTGTTCATCCATTAGCGCCGCAAGGAACGCCTGTTGATCGTCAAAGACACTGGCCTGTAGCGCGGTGTCAAACTGCGCCTGGGCTTTTTGCAGACTTTGCGCCGCCAGAACATCCTGTTGCTGTAACGTCTGCTGCTGGCTTTGTAACGCGAGACATTGTTCATGAATTTGCCGCCAGTTTTCCATTGCCACTGTTTCTTCGCTGTGCGATAACTCATCACCTTGCGGTAACGTATCCAGAATCGGCGTCAGTTGCTGAATACGGTTTTGCAGCGTAGTTAATTCGTTCTGACGCAGTTGCCAGCTCTGCGCTTCTTGCTGACGTGTCGCTAACCAGCTCTCTTCTTCATTTTCCTGTGGCAATGCCAGCGCGTAACTCGCTAATGCCGCAGAGAGTTGCTGCTGGCGTTGTTCAATTTGCTGTTGATACTGGATAATTTGTTGATTATGCGCAGCAATCTGCCCTTGTAATTCATGCCGTTGGCTGAGTATCCGCAGCTGGCGCTCGTGCTCATCTTGTGCATCCAGCCACGGTTGAATATCGTCCTGTGGCTGCAAGGTGATATTGAGGCTGGCCGTGACAGCTTGCCATTGTTGAGTAAGTGCTTGCTCATCTTGTCGGAGGCTTTGCGCTTCGTTTTCATCACGCTGAAGCTGCTTCGTTAAGGCGTCCAGTTGCCCACGTAGCGCCGCACCTTCTTCACCGAGCTTTTTCACTTCGTTTTCCAGCGTTAATAGCCGGGCCTGATTAACGCCCGGTTCCAGCGCCTGATACGCCTCGACCGCCGGGTGGCTGGTGGAACCACAAAGTGGGCAAGGCTGACCCGCCTGTAACTGCGCACGTTGAACTTCCAGCGTTTTGATACGAGCTTCCTGCTCGCAAATGGTTTTCACATCGGCAAGTTGTTGCGTTTTTTCTTTATAACGCTGGCGCATTTCGTTAAGTGCGGCGTTACGTTGCGTCTGTTCTTGCGTGACATTCTGGATAGCGATCTGTAATTGCGCCAGGCGTTTTTGTTGGGGAACAATCTGTCCATGCAGCGCGACCAGGCGCTGACGCAGCGTGCGTTGCTCAGCATGTTGCGCCTGGGCGCTAGCAACTTCATCGGCGCTTAACGTCAACGAGATCGCCGGAAGTGAATTAAGTTTTTGCTCTGCATGGGTTAACTGTTGCTGCCACTGCCGCAGATGCTCGCGTTCGCTGGTTTGTTGAGAGAATTGCGCACGCCAACCCGCCAGTTCGTTGTTCCACTGACGGAAGCGGTCGTGTTCCTGTAACCAGGCATTCAGGCTTTGTTGCTGCTGCTGTAATTCTGCAGACTGCTTCGCCGCGTGGTGGCGAATGCTCGCACGAAGCGCCATTGTGCGCTGTAAGCGAGTATTTACTTCTTCAATCTGCTGGCGAGTATGCGCCAGTGCCGCAGTGTGTTCTGCGATGCGTTCCCAGTGCGGACGAAGATTTCGCGCCGGTTGTGCCAGGCTGAGCGCCGCCAGTTGAGGTTGCGCTTTTTCTTCTTCGGCTAACGCCTGTTGCAATGCCTGCTGACGTCGGCTGGCTTCTTGCTGCAATTCGTCCAGACGCGTTAACCAGTTTAGCGATTGTTGTTCTTGCTGCTGTGCGGCGAGTAACTGTTTCTCTTCGACAGTGAGTACCTGCAAACTTTCTGTCAGCGATTGCAGCTGTTCTGGCGCTAATAACGCAACGCCGCTGGCCTGCGCTTGCAGTTTCTCCAGCTCAGTGCGGGCCGATTTGTGCTGCTCAAAGACCATCGCAGAGATTTGCCCGTAGATTTCGGTGCCGGTTAATTCCTCGAGCAATTCCGCGCGTTCTTTTGGTTTGGCATTCAGGAAGGCAGCAAATTGCCCCTGCGAAAGCAGCATCGAACGGGTGAAACGCCCATAATCCAGTCCGGTTAACGTCGCCGTCAGTTCCAGCTTATCTTTCACTTTGTCAGCGAGAATTTTGCCATCGGTACAGCGCGCCAGCTCTACGCGCGGCACCTGCAAATTACCGTCTGGCTGGTTACGCGCCCGATTCTGGCTCCAGAAGGCACGGTACGCTTCACCTTTGACTTCAAACTCCACTTCCGCCAGACATTCGGCGGTATCGCGGGTCATTAGATCATTTTGCGATTGTGAAACGTTAGAAAGGCGCGGAGTTTCGTGATACAGCGCCAGGCAAATGGCATCCAGCAGGGTGGTTTTCCCCGCGCCGGTTGGGCCGGTAATCGCAAACAGCCCATTGCTGGCGAACGGCTCGCGGGTGAAATCAATCTTCCATTCGCCTTTTAACGAGTTCAGGTTTTTCAGGCGCAGGCTGAGAATTTTCATGCTTCGTGTTCTCCGGCGAGGGTCTGCAGCGTCGTGGTGAAAAGATGTTGCAGACGTTGCTGCTGTGATTCATCCAGTTCTTCCAGTGCGAGACGACGATTAAACACCTCTTCGACGCTGAGTTCGCTGAGGGTTTCACGCTGTTGGCTGGCTAACACACGCTCGCGCTGTTCACGGCTGCGGCGTACCAGCAATACTTCGACAGGCAGTGATTCAGTTAATGCCTGGATTTTGCGCTGAATATCATGCAGATACTCATCAGTAGTGATTTCGATATCCAGCCAGACAGGTGGTTCCTGTGATACATCGCGCCACTGTTCCAGCTGTTCGGTAATCGACGCCAGATCGCCTTTCAGTACCGCCATTGGTTGCGTTATCGGCACGCTCAGGTTTTCCACGCTCTCTAATTTGCCGTTTGAAAATGTCACCAGATGGACATATTTACTTTTTCCGCATTCATCAAAACTCAGTGGAATGGGGGAACCGCAATAGCGAACATGTTCCATGCCGCCAATAATCTGTGCGCGGTGAATATGCCCGAGCGCGATGTAGTCGACTGGCGGAAAGTTTTGTGCCGGGAAGGCGTCCAGCGTGCCAATATAAATGTCACGCACGGCGTCACTTTTGCTGGCACCAACGGTCGTTAAATGCCCCGTGGCGATGATGGGCAGAGGCTGATCGCCGCGCAGTTTGCAGGCATCGGCATAATGTTGTTGGTAATAATCGGTAATAGCCGCCAGCAAATGTTGTTGTTTTTCAATACCGTTAAGCCCCGCCTGGCTGGTAATAATGTCACGCGGGCGTAAAAAAGGAATGGGGCACAGCACTGCGCCTGGCGTCCCGTCGCGACGAGGCAAGATTTGTGGCGCATGTCCGGCGCTGGCGACCACGGTAGTATTGAGGAACGCCATGATATCGCGCGATTCATTCAGCGTGGCGACCGAGTCATGGTTTCCTGCCAGTACCACCAGATGACAGCCCGTTTGCTGTAAATTGACAACAAAACGGTTGTATAATGTGCGGGCGTAACTGGGTGGTGATCCGGTATCGAAAACATCACCGGCAACAATAATCGCATCCACCTGATGGGTTTGCGCTGTTTCCAGCAGCCAGTCAAGAAAGGCCTGGTGTTCAGCTTCGCGGCTTTTACTGTAGAAGTTCTGGCCGAGATGCCAGTCTGAGGTGTGAAGGATGCGCATAACGATTCCCTGGCGAAAAAGCATGGGCGCGATTATACCCAAACAGATGTGCCATTTGCTTTTTTCTGCGCCACGGAAATCAACTACCTGAAGATATGTGCGACGTGCTTTTCATAAATCTGTCATAAATCTGACGCATAATGACGTCGCATTAATGATCGCAACCTATTTATTACAACAGGGCAAATCATGGCGAGACGTATTCTGGTCGTAGAAGATGAAGCTCCAATTCGCGAAATGGTCTGCTTCGTGCTCGAACAAAATGGCTTTCAGCCGGTCGAAGCGGAAGATTATGACAGTGCTGTGAATCAACTGAATGAACCCTGGCCGGATTTAATTCTCCTTGACTGGATGTTACCTGGCGGCTCCGGTATCCAGTTCATCAAACACCTCAAGCGCGAATCGATGACCCGAGATATTCCAGTGGTGATGCTGACCGCCAGAGGGGAAGAAGAAGATCGCGTGCGCGGCCTTGAAACCGGTGCGGATGACTATATCACCAAGCCGTTTTCGCCGAAGGAACTGGTGGCGCGAATCAAAGCGGTAATGCGCCGTATTTCGCCAATGGCGGTGGAAGAGGTGATCGAGATGCAGGGGCTCAGTCTCGACCCGACATCTCACCGGGTGATGGCGGGCGAAGAACCGCTGGAGATGGGGCCGACAGAATTTAAACTGCTGCACTTTTTTATGACGCATCCCGAGCGCGTGTACAGCCGCGAGCAGCTGTTAAACCACGTCTGGGGAACCAACGTATATGTGGAAGACCGCACGGTCGATGTTCACATTCGTCGCCTGCGTAAGGCACTGGAGCCTGGCGGACATGACCGCATGGTGCAGACCGTACGCGGTACAGGATATCGTTTTTCAACCCGCTTTTAACGCCTTGCTCATCGGACGCAGAGCAGGGCTTATGATTTCTTAACTGGAGTATCTTACGTGCTGGAACGGCTGTCGTGGAAAAGGCTGGTGCTGGAGCTGCTACTTTGCTGCCTCCCGGCTTTCATCCTGGGTGCATTTTTTGGTTACCTGCCTTGGTTTTTGCTGGCATCGGTAACAGGACTGCTTATCTGGCATTTTTGGAATTTATTGCGCCTTTCATGGTGGCTGTGGGTGGATCGCAGTATGACCCCGCCTCCGGGGCGTGGTAGCTGGGAACCGCTGCTATACGGCTTACACCAGATGCAGCTGCGTAATAAAAAACGTCGCCGCGAACTGGGCAATCTGATTAAACGCTTTCGTAGCGGCGCGGAGTCGCTGCCTGATGCGGTGGTGCTGACCACGGAAGAGGGCGGTATTTTCTGGTGTAATGGTCTGGCGCAACAAATTCTTGGTTTGCGCTGGCCGGAAGATAACGGGCAGAACATCCTTAATCTGCTTCGTTATCCGGAGTTTACGCAATATCTGAAAACGCGTGATTTTTCTCGCCCGCTCAATCTGGTGCTCAATACCGGGCGGCATCTGGAAATTCGCGTCATGCCTTATACCCATAAACAGTTGCTGATGGTGGCGCGTGATGTCACGCAAATGCATCAACTGGAAGGGGCGCGGCGTAACTTTTTTGCCAACGTGAGCCATGAGTTGCGTACGCCATTGACAGTGTTACAGGGTTACCTGGAGATGATGGATGAGCAACCACTGCAAGGTGCGGTACGTGAAAAAGCGTTGCACACCATGCGCGAGCAGACCCAGCGGATGGAAGGGCTGGTGAAGCAGTTACTGACGCTGTCAAAAATAGAAGCCGCGCCAACGCAGTTGCTTAATGAAAAGGTTGATGTGCCGATGATGCTGCGGGTCGTTGAGCGTGAGGCCCAGACTCTGAGCCAGCAGAAACAGACATTTACCTTTGAAATAGATAACGACCTCAAGGTGTCTGGCAACGAAGACCAACTTCGCAGCGCGATTTCTAACCTGGTTTATAACGCCGTGAATCATACGCCGGAAGGTACGCATATCACCGTACGCTGGCAGCGAGTGCCGCACGGTGCCGAATTTAGCGTTGAAGATAATGGACCGGGCATCGCACCAGAGCATATTCCGCGCCTGACCGAGCGTTTTTATCGCGTTGATAAAGCACGTTCCCGACAAACTGGCGGTAGCGGATTAGGGTTAGCGATCGTGAAACATGCGGTGAATCATCACGAAAGTCGCCTGCATATTGAGAGTGCGGTGGGAAAAGGTACGCGTTTCAGTTTTGTTATCCCGGAACGTTTAATTGCCAAAAACAGCGAATAATCCGCCTTTGTCATCTTTTATTGCCATAAGCCAGCTGATGCTGGCTTATTTTCTTTGCAGTCAAAATACGGGCGTTAGATTTTACAACGGTTGGTGATTTTTTGTTCGCATGATTAGCCATGTCTTTTTCACGGAAATAGTGTTTTATACTGGTTGGTGATTTCTTATCGCTATATACCTCTGGTTTTTAGATCCCTTCTTGCTTTAAAACGTTATAAGCGTTTAAATTGCGCTTTAGGTGCTGTCATACTGACTGCATTCACGCGGTAAATCGAAAAACTATTCTTCGCCGCGCCTGGTTGGGAGTATTTCCCGCTAAAATTGTTTAAATATACCGCTGTATCATCCCCAGGGATTGGCACAAAAATTTAACGTTACAACACCACATCCACAGGCAGTATGATTTATGACCCATCAATTAAGATCGCGCGATATCATCGCTCTGGGCTTTATGACATTTGCGTTGTTCGTCGGCGCAGGTAACATCATTTTCCCTCCAATGGTCGGCTTGCAGGCAGGCGAACACGTCTGGACTGCGGCATTCGGCTTCCTCATTACTGCCGTTGGCCTGCCGGTATTAACGGTGGTGGCGCTGGCGAAAGTTGGCGGTGGTGTTGACAGCCTCAGCACGCCAATTGGTAAAGTCGCTGGCGTACTGCTGGCAACGGTTTGCTACCTGGCTGTAGGGCCGTTGTTCGCCACGCCGCGTACAGCCACCGTCTCCTTTGAAGTGGGCATTGCGCCCCTGACGGGTGACTCCGCGCTGCCGCTGTTTATCTACAGCCTGGTCTATTTCGCTATCGTTATTCTGGTTTCGCTCTATCCGGGCAAACTGCTGGATACCGTCGGTAACTTCCTGGCACCGCTGAAAATTATCGCGCTGGTCATCCTGTCTGTTGCGGCAATTGTCTGGCCAGCGGGCTCTATCAGCACGGCGACTGAGGCTTATCAAAACGCCGCGTTTTCTAACGGCTTCGTTAATGGCTATCTGACCATGGATACGCTGGGCGCGATGGTGTTTGGTATCGTTATTGTTAATGCAGCGCGTTCTCGCGGCGTTACCGAAGCGCGTCTGCTGACCCGTTATACCGTCTGGGCTGGCCTGATGGCGGGTGTCGGTCTGACTCTGCTGTACCTGGCGCTGTTCCGTCTGGGTTCAGACAGCGCGTCGCTGGTCGATCAGTCTGCAAACGGTGCAGCTATTCTGCATGCTTACGTTCAGCACACCTTTGGCGGCGGTGGTAGCTTCCTGCTGGCGGCGTTAATCTTTATCGCCTGCCTGGTCACGGCGGTTGGCCTGACCTGTGCTTGTGCAGAATTCTTTGCTCAGTACGTACCACTCTCCTATCGTACGCTGGTGTTCATCCTCGGCGGCTTCTCGATGGTGGTGTCTAACCTCGGCTTGAGCCAGCTGATTCAGATCTCCGTACCGGTGCTGACCGCTATTTATCCGCCGTGTATCGCACTGGTTGTATTAAGTTTTACACGCTCATGGTGGCATAATTCGTCCCGCGTGATTGCTCCGCCGATGTTTATCAGCCTGCTTTTTGGTATTCTCGACGGGATCAAAGCATCTGCATTCAGCGATATCTTACCGTCCTGGGCGCAGCGTTTACCGCTGGCCGAACAAGGTCTTGCGTGGTTAATGCCAACAGTGGTGATGGTGGTTCTGGCCATTATTTGGGATCGCGCGGCAGGTCGTCAGGTGACCTCCAGCGCTCACTAAATCACTGAATATTTGTTTTAACCACGGGGCTGCGATGCCCCGTGGTTTTTTATTGTGTTGATGGGTTAGGAATTGATGGAAAGTAAGAACAAGCTAAAGCGTGGGCTAAGTACCCGACACATACGCTTTATGGCACTGGGTTCAGCAATTGGCACCGGGTTGTTTTACGGTTCGGCAGACGCCATCAAAATGGCCGGTCCGAGCGTGTTGTTGGCCTATATTATCGGTGGTATCGCGGCGTATATCATTATGCGTGCGCTGGGGGAAATGTCGGTACATAACCCGGCAGCCAGCTCTTTCTCGCGCTATGCGCAGGAAAACCTCGGTCCACTGGCAGGTTATATCACTGGCTGGACCTACTGCTTTGAAATCCTTATTGTCGCCATCGCCGATGTGACCGCTTTCGGTATCTATATGGGCGTCTGGTTCCCGACGGTGCCGCACTGGATTTGGGTACTGAGCGTGGTGCTGATCATTTGCGCCGTAAACCTGATGAGCGTGAAAGTATTTGGTGAGCTTGAGTTCTGGTTTTCGTTCTTTAAAGTCGCCACCATCATCATCATGATTGTCGCCGGTTTCGGCATCATCATCTGGGGGATTGGCAACGGCGGGCAACCGACCGGTATCCATAATCTTTGGAGCAACGGCGGCTTCTTCAGTAACGGCTGGTTAGGCATGGTGATGTCGTTGCAAATGGTAATGTTTGCTTATGGTGGGATCGAAATTATCGGGATTACCGCCGGGGAAGCGAAAGATCCGGAAAAATCGATTCCGCGTGCGATTAACTCCGTGCCGATGCGTATTCTGGTGTTCTACGTCGGTACGCTGTTCGTCATTATGTCTATCTATCCGTGGAATCAGGTTGGCACTGCCGGTAGCCCGTTCGTGCTGACGTTCCAGCATATGGGCATTACCTTTGCCGCCAGCATTCTTAACTTTGTTGTGTTGACCGCTTCGCTGTCAGCAATTAACAGTGACGTATTTGGCGTAGGTCGTATGCTTCACGGCATGGCAGAGCAGGGTAGCGCGCCGAAAATTTTCAGCAAAACCTCGCGTCGCGGTATTCCGTGGGTCACGGTGCTGGTGATGACTACCGCGCTATTGTTTGCGGTATATCTGAACTACATCATGCCGGAAAATGTCTTCCTGGTGATCGCTTCGCTGGCAACCTTCGCCACGGTGTGGGTATGGATTATGATCCTGCTGTCGCAAATTGCTTTCCGTCGCCGTTTGCCGCCAGAAGAAGTGAAGGCACTGAAATTTAAAGTACCAGGTGGGGTAGCAACGACCATCGGCGGTTTGATTTTCCTGCTCTTTATTATCGGATTGATTGGTTATCATCCGGACACACGTATCTCGCTGTACGTTGGTTTCGCGTGGATTGTTCTGCTGTTGATTGGCTGGATGTTTAAACGCCGCCACGATCGTCAGCTGGCTGAAAACCAGTAATCCTTGCGTTCTGTAAGCCGGTTCAGGAGGAAATCCTGATCCGGCTATTCCGAAAGTTATCCGCCCCCGTCCTCCTCCCCCAAATATCCTTCAGATGATGAGTGATCCTGCATTAGGCTATGGCAAGGTGATCAGATTTTCATCACAGGGGAATTATGATGTTAAATGCATGGCACCTGCCGGTGCCCCCATTTGTTAAACAAAGCAAAGATCAACTACTCATTACACTGTGGCTGACAGGCGAAGACCCACCTCAGCGGATTATGCTACGTACAGAAAACGATAACGAAGAAACGTCAGTACCGATGCATAAGCAGCGCAGTCAGCCCCAGCCTGGTGTCACGGCATGGCGGGCGGCCATCGATATTTCCATTGGGCAACCCCGGCGGCGCTATAGCTTCAAATTATTGTGGCACGATCGCCAGCGTTGGTTTACACCGCAGGGCTTCAGCCGAATTCCGCCAGCACGACTGGAGCAGTTTGCCGTCGATGTCCCGGATATCGGCCCACAATGGGCTGCGGATCAGATTTTTTATCAGATCTTTCCTGATCGTTTCGCCCGTAGTCTTCCTCGCGAAGCTGAACAGGATCATATCTATTACCATCACTCAGCCGGACAAGAGATCATCTTGCGTGACTGGGATGAGGCGGTCACGGCGCAGGCGGGTGGATCAACGTTCTATGGCGGCGATCTTGACGGTATCAGCGAAAAACTGCCGTATCTGAAAAAACTTGGCGTGACGGCGTTGTATCTTAATCCGGTGTTTAAAGCTCCCAGCGTACACAAATACGATACCGAGGATTATCGCCATGTCGATCCGCAGTTTGGCGGCGATGGGGCGTTGCTGCGTTTACGACACAATACACAGCAGATGGGAATGCGGCTGGTGCTGGACGGCGTGTTTAACCACAGTGGCGATTCCCATGCCTGGTTTGACCGACATAATCGTGGGACAGGTGGCGCTTGTCACAACCCCGAATCGCCCTGGCGTGACTGGTACTCATTTAGCGATGATGGCACGGCGCTCGACTGGCTGGGCTATGCCAGCCTGCCGAAGCTGGATTATCAATCGGAAAGTCTGGTAAATGAAATTTATCGCGGGGAAGACAGCATTGTCCGCCATTGGCTGAAAGCACCATGGAATATGGACGGCTGGCGGCTGGATGTGGTGCATATGCTGGGAGAAGCGGGTGGGGCGCGCAATAATTTACAGCACGTCGCTGGGATCACCGAAGCCGCGAAAGAAACCCAACCGGAAGCGTATATAGTCGGCGAACATTTTGGCGATGCACGGCAATGGCTACAGGCCGATGTGGAAGATGCCGCCATGAACTATCGCGGCTTCACATTCCCGTTGTGGGGATTTCTTGCCAACACCGATATCTCTTATGATCCGCAGCAAATTGACGCCCAAACCTGTATGGCCTGGATGGATAATTACCGCGCAGGGCTTTCTCATCAACAGCAATTACGTATGTTTAATCAGCTCGATAGCCACGATACTGCGCGATTTAAAACACTTCTCGGTCGGGATGTCGCGCGTCTGCCGCTGGCGGTGGTCTGGCTTCTTACCTGGCCTGGCATACCGTGTATTTATTACGGTGATGAAGTGGGGATGGATGGCAAAAACGATCCGTTTTGCCGTAAACCGTTCCCCTGGCAGGTGGATAAACAGGATACGGCATTATTCGCGCTGTACCAGCGAATGATTGCGCTACGTAAGAAAAGCCATGCGCTGCGTCGTGGTGGCTGCCAGGTGGTATATGCGGAAGATCACGTAGTGGTATTTGTCCGCGTGCTGAATCAGCAGCGTGTGCTGGTGGCTATCAACCGTGGCGAAGCCTGTGAAGTGGTGCTACCCGCGTCGCCGTTACTCAATGTCGCGCAATGGCAACGCAAGGAGGGGCATGGGCAACTGACGGACGGGATTCTGGCTTTGTCTGCCATTTCGGCTACGGTGTGGATGAATTAACCTCTTATAACGCCTTGCGTGACGCCTGCGCCATCATCCGCGGATAAAACTGCCAGAAGCGGGTTTCCAGGGCGTCGTAATGGGTGTCTAAATCGTACCAGGAGTCACGCAGGGCATCCAGACGTGGGCGACGGCTTGCCATGCCGTTTAACACGTTCTGGATGAAATCCATATCGCGATAGCGAACCAGCCATTGCTCAGACCATAAGTAGTTGTTCAGATTGATAAAGCGTGGCGGTGAGTCTGGAAGAATAGTCATCACTTGCTCACGGGCATAACAGGTAAATTCCTGTAGCGGAAAGTCCGGTGATAGCTGCGACCAGTGGCGTGAAAGAAAGTGATCCCACATGACATCCAGCGTAATAGGCGCAACGCGGCGGGTTTCACGACGAAACCACTCCCTTGCTTCGCGGACTTCCGGCAGATTATCGGTCAGTACGTCGATACGGCGATGCATATGAATGCCAGCCACGACGTCGGGCGGAAAATTTTCTTCAGGATTTCCGCGTACGAAATCAGCCAGTAAATTACCGGAAAGCGAACTTTCCGCGAGATGGGCTAGATGCAGGTGAGCTAAAAAATTCATCGATTATATTCTATCCAAAGGGGGGTAAAGGTTGCAGGGAGAGCGCCCCGGCACTAGACTACCCGCCTCTTATTTTAGTCTGAGTCAGTGTCATGCGCGTTACCGATTTCTCCTTTGAATTACCCGAATCCCTGATTGCCCACTATCCAATGCCTGAACGCAGTAGCTGTCGTTTACTGTCGCTGGACGGGCCGACGGGCGCGCTGACGCACGGTACTTTCACCGATTTACTCGATAAGCTCAACCCCGGCGATCTTCTGGTTTTTAATAATACCCGCGTGATCCCGGCGCGCCTGTTTGGGCGTAAAGCCAGCGGCGGCAAGATTGAAGTGCTGGTTGAGCGTATGCTCGACGACAAACGCATTCTTGCGCATATTCGCGCCTCGAAAGCGCCAAAACCGGGCGCAGAGCTGCTGCTGGGCGATGACGAAAGTATCAACGCAACAATGACCGCTCGCCACGGCGCACTGTTTGAAGTCGAATTTAATGATGAGCGTTCAGTATTGGATATCCTCAACAGCATCGGCCACATGCCGCTGCCGCCGTACATCGACCGTCCGGACGAAGATGCAGACCGCGAACTTTATCAAACAGTTTATAGTGAAAAACCGGGCGCGGTAGCGGCCCCGACTGCCGGGCTGCATTTTGACGAACCTTTGCTGGAAAAATTGCGCGCCAAAGGCGTGGAGATGGCGTTCGTAACTCTGCACGTTGGTGCGGGTACTTTCCAGCCGGTGCGCGTCGACACCATTGAAGATCACATCATGCACTCAGAATACGCTGAAGTGCCGCAGGATGTGGTAGACGCGGTACTGGCAGCAAAAGCGCGCGGCAATCGGGTGATTGCGGTTGGCACCACCTCGGTACGTTCGCTGGAAAGCGCGGCCCAGGCGGCGAAAAACGATCTCATTGAACCGTTCTTTGACGATACCCAAATCTTTATCTATCCGGGCTTCCAGTACAAAGTGGTCGATGCGCTGGTGACGAACTTCCACCTTCCTGAATCGACGCTGATTATGCTGGTTTCGGCCTTTGCCGGCTATCAACACACTATGAACGCCTATAAAGCGGCGGTAGAAGAGAAATATCGCTTTTTTAGTTACGGTGATGCGATGTTTATCACGTACAATCCGCAGGCAATTAATGAGCGCGTCGGGGAGTAATTCCGCGGCGCTGGTTTAAACGTTGGACTGTTTTTCTGACGTAGTGGAGAAAAAATGAAATTTGAACTGGACACCACCGACGGTCGCGCACGCCGTGGCCGCCTGGTCTTTGATCGTGGCGTAGTGGAAACGCCTTGTTTTATGCCTGTTGGCACCTACGGCACCGTAAAAGGGATGACGCCGGAAGAAGTTGAAGCCACTGGCGCACAAATTATTCTCGGTAACACTTTCCACCTGTGGCTGCGCCCGGGTCAGGAAATCATGAAACTGCATGGCGATCTGCACGATTTTATGCAGTGGAAAGGCCCTATCCTTACTGACTCCGGCGGCTTCCAGGTCTTCAGCCTTGGCGATATTCGTAAAATCACCGAACAGGGCGTTCACTTCCGTAACCCGATCAACGGCGACCCGATTTTCCTCGATCCGGAAAAGTCGATGGAGATTCAGTACGATCTTGGTTCAGATATCGTCATGATCTTTGATGAGTGTACGCCGTATCCTGCTGACTGGGATTACGCAAAACGCTCGATGGAGATGTCTCTGCGTTGGGCGAAGCGTAGCCGTGAGCGTTTTGATAGTCTCGGAAACAAAAATGCGCTGTTTGGTATCATTCAGGGCAGCGTTTACGAAGATTTACGTGATATTTCTGTTAAAGGTCTGGTAGATATCGGTTTTGATGGCTACGCTGTCGGCGGTCTGGCTGTGGGTGAGCCGAAAGCAGATATGCACCGCATTCTGGAGCATGTGTGTCCGCAAATTCCGGCAGACAAACCGCGTTACCTGATGGGCGTTGGTAAACCGGAAGATCTGGTTGAAGGCGTACGTCGCGGTATCGATATGTTTGACTGCGTAATGCCAACCCGCAACGCCCGAAATGGTCATTTGTTCGTGACCGATGGCGTGGTGAAAATCCGCAATGCGAAGTATAAGAGCGATACTGGCCCGCTCGATCCTGAGTGTGATTGCTACACCTGTCGCAATTATTCACGCGCTTACTTGCATCATCTCGACCGTTGCAACGAAATATTAGGCGCGCGACTCAACACCATTCATAACCTTCGTTACTACCAGCGTTTGATGGCGGGTTTACGCAAGGCTATTGAAGAGGGTAAATTAGAGAGCTTCGTAACTGATTTTTACCAGCGTCAGGGGCGAGAAGTACCACCTTTGAACGTTGATTAATATTAATAATGAGGGAAATTTAATGAGCTTTTTTATTTCTGATGCGGTAGCGGCAACGGGTGCACCGGCGCAAGGTAGCCCGATGTCTTTGATTTTGATGCTGGTGGTATTCGGTCTGATTTTCTATTTCATGATCCTGCGTCCACAGCAGAAGCGCACCAAAGAACACAAAAAGCTGATGGACTCCATTGCCAAAGGTGATGAAGTTCTGACGAACGGTGGCCTGGTCGGTCGCGTAACCAAAGTAGCGGAAAACGGCTACATTGCTATCGCGCTGAATGACACCACTGAAGTAGTTATTAAACGTGACTTCGTAGCTGCCGTTCTGCCGAAAGGCACCATGAAGGCGCTGTAATTAAAATTTTTCCCTAAGGGAATTGCCGTGTTAAACCGTTATCCTTTGTGGAAGTATGTCATGCTGATCGTGGTGATTGTCATCGGTCTGCTGTATGCACTTCCCAACCTGTTTGGTGAGGATCCGGCTGTTCAGATCACTGGCGCGCGCGGAGTCGCCGCCAGTGAGCAAACGCTGATCCAGGTCCAGAAAACGTTACAAGAAGAAAAAATAACTGCTAAGTCTGTGGCACTGGAAGAGGGCGCTATTCTTGCGCGCTTCGACTCCACTGACACCCAACTGCGCGCTCGTGAAGCATTAATGGGCGTTATGGGTGACAAATACGTCGTGGCGCTTAACCTTGCCCCGGCAACGCCGCGCTGGCTGGCAGCTATTCACGCTGAGCCGATGAAGCTCGGCCTTGACCTGCGTGGCGGCGTTCACTTCCTGATGGAAGTGGATATGGACACCGCGCTTGGCAAACTCCAGGAACAAAACATCGATAGCCTGCGCAGCGACCTGCGCGAAAAGGGCATCCCGTATACCATCGTTCGTAAAGAAAACAACTACGGCCTGAGCATCACTTTCCGCGATGCTAAAGCTCGTGATGAAGCCATTGCGTATCTGAGCAAGCGTCATCCGGACCTGGTGATTAGTAGCCAGGGCAGCAACCAGCTGCGTGCGGTAATGAGCGATGCTCGCCTGAGTGAAGCGCGTGAATATGCGGTGCAACAGAACATCAACATCCTGCGTAACCGTGTAAACCAGCTTGGCGTGGCGGAGCCGGTGGTTCAGCGTCAGGGTGCTGACCGTATCGTTGTTGAGCTGCCTGGTATCCAGGACACCGCACGAGCGAAAGAGATTCTGGGTGCAACGGCAACGTTGGAATTCCGTCTGGTAAACACCAACGTTGACCAGGCCGCTGCTGCGTCTGGACGCGTACCGGGCGACTCTGAAGTGAAACAGACCCGCGAAGGTCAGCCTGTTGTGCTGTACAAACGCGTAATTCTGACCGGTGACCATATCACCGACTCCACTTCCAGCCAGGACGAATACAACCAGCCGCAGGTTAACATCTCGCTCGATAGCGCTGGTGGCAACATCATGTCTAACTTCACCAAGGACAACATCGGCAAACCGATGGCGACCCTGTTTGTGGAGTACAAAGACAGCGGCAAGAAAGATGCTAACGGTCGTGCGGTTCTGGTGAAACAGGAAGAGGTGATTAACATCGCTAACATCCAGTCTCGTCTGGGTAACAGCTTCCGTATCACCGGTATTAACAACCCGAACGAAGCCCGTCAGCTTTCACTTTTGCTGCGTGCCGGTGCGTTGATCGCGCCAATTCAGATTGTTGAAGAACGTACCATTGGCCCGACTCTGGGTATGCAGAACATTGAACAGGGGCTGGAGGCTTGCCTTGCCGGTCTGCTGGTTTCTATTCTGTTTATGATCATCTTCTATAAGAAGTTTGGTCTGATTGCGACCAGTGCTCTGATTGCCAACTTGATCTTGATCGTCGGCATTATGTCGTTGTTGCCAGGCGCAACGCTGAGTATGCCGGGTATCGCGGGTATCGTCTTAACCCTTGCGGTGGCGGTCGATGCGAACGTACTGATCAACGAACGTATTAAAGAAGAGTTAAGCAACGGGCGTACTGTTCAGCAGGCAATTGATGAAGGTTATCGTGGCGCGTTCAGTTCCATCTTCGATGCGAACATCACCACGCTGATTAAAGTCATCATCCTGTACGCAGTGGGTACCGGGGCAATTAAAGGGTTCGCGATTACTACCGGTATCGGTGTGGCGACGTCGATGTTTACCGCGATTGTCGGTACGCGTGCCATCGTAAACCTGCTATATGGCGGCAAGCGCGTCAAGAAGCTGTCAATCTGAGGAGTGCGATGTGGCACAGGAATATACTGTTGAACAACTAAACCACGGCCGTAAAGTCTATGACTTTATGCGCTGGGACTACTGGGCTTTCGGCATCTCTGGTCTGCTGTTAATCGCCGCTATCGTTATTATGGGCGTGCGCGGCTTTAACTGGGGGCTGGATTTCACCGGTGGTACGGTTATCGAAATTACGCTCGAAAAACCGGCTGAAATCGATGTGATGCGTGATGCATTGCAGAAAGCGGGCTTTGAAGAGCCGATGCTGCAAAACTTTGGTAGCAGCCACGACATCATGGTCCGTATGCCGCCTGCTGAAGGCGAAACCGGCGGTCAGGTGCTGGGCAGCCAGGTTCTGAAGGTGATTAACGAATCCACCAATCAGAATGCGGCAGTGAAGCGTATTGAGTTCGTCGGTCCGAGCGTGGGGGCAGACCTTGCGCAAACCGGTGCGATGGCGTTGATGGCGGCGCTGCTGTCTATCCTCGTGTACGTAGGTTTCCGCTTTGAGTGGCGACTGGCGGCAGGGGTTGTTATTGCGCTGGCGCACGACGTTATCATTACGCTGGGTATTTTGTCGTTATTCCATATCGAGATTGACCTGACCATTGTGGCATCGTTGATGTCGGTTATCGGTTACTCGCTTAACGACAGTATCGTGGTATCGGACCGTATTCGTGAAAACTTCCGCAAGATCCGTCGCGGTACGCCTTACGAAATCTTTAACGTGTCCTTGACCCAGACGCTGCACCGTACCTTGATCACATCCGGTACTACCTTGATGGTTATCCTGATGCTGTACCTCTTCGGTGGTCCGGTACTGGAAGGCTTCTCGCTGACCATGCTTATCGGTGTTTCCATCGGTACTGCATCTTCCATCTACGTAGCATCGGCGCTGGCTCTGAAACTGGGTATGAAGCGCGAACACATGCTGCAGCAGAAAGTGGAAAAAGAAGGGGCGGATCAGCCGTCAATTCTGCCTTAATCAAGTTCCAGCTGATGTTGAAAATCCCGGTCAGAAGATCGGGATTTTTTTTGATGTAAGGTGATTGCGAAAACCCTCGCATCTTGGGAAACTGCGGCTAACCCTACATTTCATCCAGGTAACTTCTCATGGCTATAATCCCAAAAAACTATGCGCGGTTAGAAAGCGGCTATCGCGAAAAAGCGTTAAAACTCTATCCGTGGGTCTGCGGTCGCTGTTCCCGCGAGTTTGTCTATTCCAACCTGCGTGAACTTACTGTTCACCATATCGATCACGACCATACTAATAACCCGGAAGATGGCAGTAACTGGGAATTGTTGTGTCTCTATTGCCACGATCATGAGCATTCGAAATATACCGAAGCGGATCAGTATGGTACGACGGTTATCGCAGGGGAAGATGCGCAGAAAGATGTCGGTGAAGCGAAGTACAACCCATTCGCTGATTTAAAAGCGATGATGAATAAGAAGAAGTGATAAAAAAATGACGGATACAAAATCCGTTATTTGAGCTTTATGACAAACGCAAAATTGCCTGATGCGCTACGCTTATCAGGCCTACGTAATCTCAGCAATGTATTGAATTTACGTGTTTTTGTAGGCCGGATAAGGCGTTTACGCCGCATCCGGCATGAACAAAGCGCACGTTGTTAACAATCTGAAATGCCGGATACAAGATCCGGCATTTCATTCATCAGAAGTTGTAACCTACTACCAGGTAACCACCCCAGCCGGTAGAGCGAACGTTGAAGTTGCCGTTGCCGAAGTTCAGTTCTGCATCGTCGTTCCACTGACCACCGTCGTGCCAGTAACGAGCTACGACAGAGTAGTGCCAGTGATCGTAGTTCAGAGCCAGAATATGGCTGGAAGCGATGGAGTTATTGGTACGGGTCTTAATACCGTTGATTGCGTTACCGCTGTCATCCCCTAAATCGGAACCCCAGTCGAAGTTGGTGAAGCCGATGTAGCTCAGCTGACCACCCCACAGATCGGTAATCGGCACAAAGTATTTAATTTTGAAACGGTAACCGTCCCACTCGTTTTCATTCGCTGCGCCATAGTTCTGCCACTGGTATTTTGCATACACGTTCATGGACAGGCTCATCGGCAGGCCAGTATCGATATCGGTACCCAGACCCATGTACCAGGTGCTCTGGCGACCATCTTTATTACGACCCATGTCGTAAATGTAGTTGTTCGCGAAGTACCACTCTTTGAACGGACCAAAGCTAAGGTCAGTATTGGTCAGCTTGTCGATGGAGAAACGTGGTTCGATTTCCATAAACAGCGGGGAACCGTGGTTCCAGATACCTTTTGCATCGGAGTTACCGCCGAAGAATACCGGCGCATCCGCATACCCATAGAAGTCGAACCAGTCTTTTTTAGCGAATGCTTCGTACTCAAGGTAGGTATCGTTGCGGATCTGCGGTCCGAAACGGGTGTGATAGCTTCCGACAACGTTAACGCTCTGGTGCCACCAGTCGGAGAGATACTGCGGTTTGTCGTTTTCAGCTGCGTTGACAGTAAAAGACGAAGAGAGCGCCAGTACCGCACCGGCTGCCAGTAATGTTTTTTTCATATGTATGCCACTGTTTGAAAATCCCTTGCGGGAGTGAAAAAGGCGCAAATTGCGTTTCTAAATATTTCGTATACAGAGGAGCCTATTATAAAAATCATTGCTCACAAAAATATGTTTCGTTTCACAGTTCTATCATTTACGTAATCGATTGCGTTCACGTTTACACACATTCGGGCGGGGATTGTACTGACTTTCACCCTTGTTGCAAACTTTTACTATCAATCTGGGTGATGTAAGCAGAGTAACAAAATGACGGGGAAAGATGTTGCGGGACGCACAAAACGCCCCGCGATACGTTTACTGCATAACAGGTTGAATGTCGTGGATACGTACAAAGCCTAACTGATCCACAGAAATACCCTTTAACTGTAACGGAATATCAACATCGCTGGGGGCGAGGACGCTGGCAGGGGCGTTAATCAATTGATTCTGCACATTGATTTCCTGAAAGTTGTCTATTGTTCCCTGAATTTGCCCATATTCAACAGTTCCGCTGAATGCGGGCAAAGGATCATTCGACTCGCCCTGAATACGTAGCGTCAGGGTGGTGCCATCTGTACCAGGCGTAATATTCACCAGCGACATACGTAAAGTACCGATCTGGCTTTCCAGTCTTGCTGGTGTTTTCGCTCCAGGCAGAAGGTAAACCCCACTGCTGGATTTTGCATTCAGCCTGTTTTGCTGAGTGATTTTGACCGTTTCTTTATTGAGTTGCGTCATCTCCTGGTTCAGCGTGCTGACGCTGTGTTTCATCTGTCGCACTTCGCTTTGCTGCACACAGGCGCTAAGGCTGAACAGGCTTCCCAGCAGGAGCAGTCGAAAAACGTTAGTATTCATAGGTCGTCCCTTTCTCGTCGCAATTAGCCTAATGGTAGAGGGTAAAAGCAGCGAAAGCATCGATCCTTTATCTCAAAAGCGTTGCGCCTTTGTTGTATCGTCAGTTCAGGGTAAAATAGATTTCTGTTAACCACCTGGTCAGGACGCCGTATGCATTGCCCATTCTGTTTCGCCGTGGACACTAAGGTAATTGACTCTCGTCTCGTAGGCGAGGGCTCATCCGTACGCCGCCGTCGGCAGTGTCTGGTGTGTAATGAACGTTTCACCACCTTTGAAGTGGCGGAGCTGGTTATGCCACGTGTTGTAAAAAGCAATGACGTGCGTGAACCGTTTAATGAAGAGAAATTACGTAGCGGAATGCTGCGGGCGCTGGAAAAACGTCCGGTGAGTTCCGATGACGTCGAAATGGCAATCAATCATATAAAATCGCAGCTGCGCGCCACCGGTGAGCGCGAAGTGCCGAGCAAGATGATTGGCAATCTGGTGATGGAGCAATTGAAAAAGCTCGATAAAGTCGCCTATATCCGTTTTGCCTCTGTCTACCGCAGTTTCGAAGATATCAAAGAATTTGGCGAAGAGATCGCGCGCCTGGAGGACTAAGCCGTGCAGGACGAGTATTACATGGCGCGGGCGCTAAAGCTGGCGCAACGAGGACGTTTTACCACGCATCCCAACCCGAATGTCGGGTGCGTCATTGTCAAAGATGGCGAAATTGTCGGTGAAGGTTACCATCAACGAGCGGGTGAACCGCATGCCGAGGTACACGCGTTGCGCATGGCCGGCGAAAAAGCCAAAGGCGCAACGGCGTATGTCACACTCGAACCCTGTAGCCATCATGGTCGTACGCCGCCATGTTGCGATGCGTTGATTGCTGCGGGTGTCACGCGCGTGGTTGCCGCGATGCAGGATCCTAACCCGCAGGTCGCTGGGCGTGGACTTTATCGTTTGCAACAGGCTGGCATTGACGTCAGCCACGGCCTGATGATGAGTGAAGCCGAGCAATTGAATAAAGGCTTTCTCAAGCGCATGCGCACCGGCTTTCCTTATATCCAGTTAAAACTTGGCGCGTCGCTTGATGGTCGCACGGCGATGGCGAGCGGTGAGAGCCAGTGGATCACGTCTCCTCAGGCGCGACGCGATGTACAACGTCTGCGTGCGCAAAGTCATGCCATTTTAACCAGCAGCGCAACAGTCATGGCGGACGATCCAGCCTTAACGGTGCGTTGGTCTGAACTGGATGAACAAACTCAGGCGCTCTATCCGCAACAAAATCTCCGCCAGCCAGTACGTATTGTGATTGATAGCCAAAATCGCGTGACGCCGGAACACCGTATTGTGCAGCAGTCTGGCGAAACCTGGTTCGCGCGTACGCAGGAAGATTCTCGCGAGTGGCCGGAAACGGTGCGAACCTTGCTGATTCCAGAGCATAAAGGTCATCTGGATCTGGTTGTATTGATGATGCAACTGGGTAAACAGCAGATTAATAGCATCTGGGTGGAAGCTGGGCCAACGCTCGCTGGCGCATTGCTACAGGCTGGTTTAGTTGATGAGCTGATTGTCTATATCGCACCTAAACTATTAGGCAACGACGCCCGTGGATTATGCACGCTGCCAGGACTTGAGAAATTAGCCGACGCCCCCCAATTTAAATTCAAAGAGATACGTCATGTAGGCCCGGATGTTTGCCTGCATTTAGTGGGTGCATGATCTCCCGGCTCGAAAGGGAAGCAGCGCACGAAATATTATGCTAAAATCCGCCCCCCTGCGGGGCCATACTCGAACCCGAAGGAAGAAAATGAACATTATTGAAGCTAACGTTGCTACCCCGGACGCTCGCGTCGCCATCACCATCGCGCGTTTCAACAACTTTATCAATGACAGCCTGCTGGAAGGTGCAATTGACGCACTGAAACGTATCGGTCAGGTAAAAGATGAAAACATTACCGTTGTTTGGGTGCCTGGTGCCTATGAGCTGCCGCTGGCGGCGGGTGCACTGGCTAAAACCGGTAAATATGACGCGGTGATTGCGCTGGGTACGGTTATTCGTGGTGGCACTGCCCACTTTGAATATGTCGCTGGTGGTGCAAGCAACGGCCTGGCGCATGTTGCCCAGGACAGCGAAATTCCGGTTGCTTTTGGTGTTCTGACCACTGAAAGCATTGAACAAGCGATCGAACGTGCTGGCACCAAAGCTGGCAACAAAGGTGCAGAAGCTGCACTGACCGCGCTTGAAATGATTAATGTATTGAAAGCCATCAAGGCCTGAAATTAGTAAGGGGAAATCCGTGAAACCTGCTGCTCGTCGCCGCGCTCGTGAGTGTGCCGTCCAGGCGCTCTACTCCTGGCAGTTGTCCCAGAACGACATCGCTGATGTTGAATACCAGTTCCTAGCTGAACAGGATGTAAAAGATGTTGACGTCCTGTACTTCCGTGAGCTGCTGGCCGGGGTGGCGACTAACACCGCATACCTCGACGGACTGATGAAGCCATACCTGTCCCGCCTGCTGGAAGAACTGGGCCAGGTAGAAAAAGCTGTACTGCGCATTGCGCTGTACGAGCTGTCTAAACGTAGCGATGTGCCATACAAAGTGGCCATTAACGAAGCGATCGAACTGGCAAAATCGTTCGGCGCAGAAGACAGCCATAAGTTCGTCAACGGCGTACTCGATAAAGCAGCACCTGTGATTCGCCCTAACAAAAAGTGATATCCAGGCCGGTAGATTCACGGAAGACCGTTCCGCGATCGCCGGCCTTTTCTTTTTTACCTGCTGAGGCATAACGTATGGCATGTGGCGAGTTCTCCCTGATTGCCCGTTATTTTGACCGTGTAAGAAGTTCTCGTCTTGATGTCGAACTGGGCATTGGCGACGATTGCGCACTTCTCAATATCCCCGAGAAACAGACCCTGGCGATCAGCACTGATACGCTGGTGGCGGGCAACCATTTCCTCCCTGATATCGATCCTGCGGATCTGGCGTATAAAGCACTGGCGGTGAACCTAAGCGATCTGGCAGCGATGGGGGCCGATCCGGCCTGGCTAACGCTGGCATTAACCTTACCGGACGTCGATGAAGCGTGGCTTGAGTCCTTCAGCGACAGTTTGTTTGATCTTCTCAATTATTACGATATGCAACTTATTGGCGGCGATACCACGCGTGGGCCATTATCAATGACGTTGGGTATCCACGGCTTTGTTCCGATGGGACGAGCCTTAACGCGCTCTGGGGCGAAACCGGGTGACTGGATCTATGTGACCGGTACACCGGGCGATAGCGCCGCCGGGCTGGCGATATTGCAAAACCGTTTGCAGGTTGCCGATGCTAAAGATGCGGACTACTTGATCAAACGTCATCTCCGTCCGTCGCCGCGTATTTTACAGGGACAGGCTTTGCGTGATCTGGCAAATTCAGCTATCGATCTCTCTGACGGTCTGATTTCTGATCTCGGGCATATCGTGAAAGCCAGCGACTGCGGCGCACGTATTGACCTGGCATTGCTGCCGTTTTCTGATGCGCTTTCTCGCCATGTTGAGCCGGAACAGGCGCTGCGCTGGGCGCTCTCTGGCGGTGAAGATTACGAGTTGTGTTTCACTGTGCCAGAGCTTAACCGTGGCGCGCTGGATGTGGCTCTCGGACATCTGGGCGTACCGTTTACCTGTATCGGGCAAATGACTGCCGATATCGAAGGGCTTTGTTTTATTCGTGACGGCGAACCTGTCACATTTGACTGGAAAGGATATGACCATTTTGCCACGCCATAAAGATGTCGCGAAAAGTCGCCTTAAGCTGAGTAATCCGTGGCATCTGCTTGCTGTTGGATTTGGTAGTGGATTAAGCCCAATTGTTCCAGGCACGATGGGGTCGCTGGCGGCGATTCCGTTCTGGTATCTGATGACCTTTTTGCCCTGGCAGCTCTATTCACTGGTAGTCATGCTGGGGATCTGTATTGGCGTCTATCTTTGTCATCAGACCGCAAAAGATATGGGCGTGCATGATCACGGCAGCATTGTCTGGGACGAATTTATCGGCATGTGGATCACGCTCATGGCATTGCCGACCAATGACTGGCAGTGGGTCGCCGCCGGGTTTGTGATTTTCCGTATTCTGGATATGTGGAAACCGTGGCCGATCCGCTGGTTTGATCGCAATGTGCATGGCGGCATGGGGATCATGATAGATGATATCGTCGCCGGGGTGATTTCCGCAGGCATCCTGTACTTTATTGGTCATCACTGGCCGCTGGGTATTCTGTCGTAGCTGTGCACCGATGCCTGATGTGACGCTTGTCACGTCTCATCAGGCCTGGATTCCTATTTAAATCCTACGACCGGATGCGGTTTATACGGCGTTTCCAGTTCAGCAATCTGTTCCGGCTTCAAGGTGATATCCACCGCGTTCAGCAATTCATCAAGTTGTTCTTCCCGCGATGTACCGATAATTGGTGCGGCAATGCCAGGTTTGCTCAACAACCATGCCAGCGCGACTTGTGCTCGCGTTGCCCCCAGTTCTTCACTGACGCCTGTTAACCGTTCTGCGATCTGCGCGTCATTTTCATCGCTTTCTTGGTAGAGATTTTTCCCCACTTCATCCGACACCAGCCGCGCGGTGGTTTCTCCCCACGGACGCGTCAGACGTCCCCGCGCCAGCGGACTCCACGGAATCACCGCCACGCCTTCCTGATAACACAGCGGCAGCATCTCTCGTTCTTCTTCGCGATAAATCAGATTGTAGTGATCCTGCATACTGACAAACTGCGCCCAGCCGTGCTGTTTTTGCAGTTCCAGCGCCTGAGCAAACTGCGAGGCGTGCATGGATGACGCGCCGATATAACGCGCTTTCCCGGATTTTACCACATCGTTCAGGGCTTCCAGCGTCTCTTCGATCGGCGTGTTGTAATCCCAGCGATGAATTTGCAGGATATCGACATAATCCATGCCGAGACGTCGCAAGCTGTCGTCAATAGAGCGCAAAATTTGCGCACGGGATAATCCTTCCGGCAAATCACCAACGCGATGGAACACTTTAGTTGCAACGACCACGTCTTCACGACGGGCAAAGTCCCGCAGTGCACGACCGACGATCTCTTCGCTGCTGCCGTCAGAATAACTATTGGCGGTATCAAAGAAATTTATGCCGCCTTCCAGCGCGCGTTTAATGATGGGACGGCTGCTCTCTTCGGGCAGTGTCCATGCGTGATTACCGCGATCCGGCTCACCAAAGGTCATACAGCCGAGGCAAAGTCGGGAAATGCGAAGGTCGGTTTTTCCTAAGGGGTTGTATTGCATGCTGCCACTCCTGCCATACTCGTCATACTTCAAGTTGCATGTGCTGCGGCTGCATTCGTTCACCCCAGTCACTTACTTATGTAAGCTCCTGGGGCTTCACTCGTTTGCCGCCTTCCTGCAACTCGAATTATTTAGAGTCTATGAATAATTTCTTAAGCATAGCAGGAGTGGAGTAGGGATTATGCCAGCCAGGTTTTGATTTTGGCTTCCATACCGGCGGCATCGAGGCCGAGTTCAGCGCGCATTTCTTCCTGCGTTCCTTGTGGAATAAAGAAGTCCGGCAGGCCAATATTCAGCACGGGTACTGGTTTACGATGGGCCATCAGCACTTCGTTCACGCCGCTGCCTGCGCCGCCCATAATGGCGTTTTCTTCAATGGTGATCAGCGCCTCGTGGCTGGCGGCCATTTCCAGAATTAACGCTTCATCAAGCGGCTTCACAAAACGCATATCGACCAGCGTAGCGTTCAGCGATTCTGCGACTTTCGCTGCTTCCGGCATCAGCGTACCAAAGTTGAGGATCGCCAGTTTCTCGCCACGACGCTTCACAATGCCTTTGCCAATTGGCAGTTTTTCCAGTGGCGTCAGTTCAACGCCAACGGCGTTGCCGCGCGGATAGCGCACCGCTGACGGGCCATCGTTATAGTGATAGCCGGTATAGAGCATCTGGCGACATTCGTTTTCATCGCTCGGGGTCATAATGACCATTTCCGGAATGCAGCGCAGGTATGAGAGATCAAAAGCGCCCTGGTGGGTTTGACCGTCAGCACCAACAATGCCCGCGCGGTCGATGGCGAACAGGACCGGGAGCTTTTGAATCGCCACGTCATGCAGCACCTGATCATAGGCACGTTGCAGGAAAGTGGAATAAATTGCCACGATCGGTTTGTAGCCACCAATCGCCAGACCCGCAGCAAAGGTCACTGCGTGTTGCTCGGCGATTGCCACGTCGAAGTAGCGATCCGGGAATTTACGTGAAAACTCGACCATGCCTGAACCTTCGCGCATCGCCGGGGTAATCGCCATCAGCTTGTTGTCTTTTGCTGCGGTTTCGCACAACCAGTCGCCAAAAATTTTTGAATAGCTTGGCAGGCCGCCGCTGCTTTTCGGCAGGCAACCGCTGGAGGGGTCAAATTTAGGCACGGCGTGGAAGGTGATTGGATCTTTTTCTGCCGGTTCGTAACCACGACCTTTTTTGGTCATGATATGCAGGAACTGCGGGCCTTTCAGGTCGCGCATGTTCTTAAGCGTGGTGATAAGCCCCAGCACATCGTGACCGTCAACCGGGCCGATGTAGTTAAAGCCCAGCTCTTCAAACAGCGTGCCTGGTACTACCATGCCTTTAATATGTTCTTCGGTACGTTTGAGCAGCTCTTTAATGGGCGGAACGCCGGAGAATACTTTTTTCCCGCCCTCGCGCAGTGAAGAGTAAAGCTTGCCGGAAAGCAGCTGCGCCAGATGGTTGTTGAGCGCGCCAACATTTTCGGAAATCGACATTTCGTTGTCGTTGAGAATAACCAGCATGTCCGGGCGGATGTCGCCCGCGTGATTCATCGCTTCAAACGCCATGCCAGCAGTAATCGCGCCATCGCCTATAACACAGACGGTGCGGCGATTTTTGCCTTCTTTCTCGGCAGCAACCGCAATACCAATTCCGGCACTGATAGAGGTTGATGAATGCCCGACGCTTAACACGTCATATTCACTTTCGCCGCGCCACGGGAACGGGTGCAGGCCGCCTTTTTGACGGATGGTGCCTATTTTGTCGCGGCGTCCGGTCAAAATTTTATGCGGATAAGCCTGATGCCCCACATCCCAAATCAATTGGTCAAACGGGGTGTTATAGACGTAGTGCAGCGCTACGGTCAGCTCGACCGTGCCCAGCCCGGAGGCGAAGTGCCCGCTGGAACGGCTCACGCTGTCGAGTAAATAGCGGCGCAGTTCGTCGCAGAGTTTCGGTAAACTCTCTTTTGGCAACAGTCGTAACTCCTGGGTGGAGTCGACCAGTGCCAGGGTCGGGTATTTGGCAATATCAAAACTCATCAGGGGCCTATTAATACTTATTGTTTATTTATTACGCTGGATGATGTAGTCCGCTAGCGCTTCCAGTGCCGAGGTATCGAGTGACTGTTCAGCCAGTTGTTTTAGCGACTGGCGGGCATCGTCGATCAGATCCTGGGCTTTCTTCCGGGCTTGCTCAAGACCCAGAAGTGCAGGGTAGGTACTTTTACCAAGTTGCTGGTCGGCACCCTGGCGTTTACCCAACGTTGCAGTATCTCCCACCACATCCAGGATGTCATCCTGAACCTGGAAGGCAAGGCCGATGCTCTCTGCGTACTTGTCGAGAATTGGCAGAGCACGACGTCCTTTATCTCCGGCGCTTAATGCACCAAGACGAACGGCGGCGCGAATTAATGCGCCGGTTTTATGGCGATGAATACGCTCGAGTGCGTCCAGAGGTACGTGTTTGCCTTCCGCATCTAAATCTAATGCCTGACCACCGCACATTCCGCCAATACCGCTGGCGCTCGCCAGTTCAGAAATCATCGAAATTCTGTCGCGATCCGACACTTCCGGCATATCGGCATCACTTAAAATCGAGAACGCCAGCGTTTGTAAAGCGTCGCCAGCGAGAATCGCGTTTGCTTCGCCAAACTTCACATGGCAGGTCGGCAAACCGCGACGCAGATCGTCATCATCCATTGCCGGTAAATCATCATGAATTAATGAATACGCGTGGATACACTCCACGGCGGCAGCGGGTGCGTCCAGCGTGTTTGTGCTAACGCCGAACATATGGCCGGTGGCATAAACCAGGAACGGTCGCAGGCGCTTACCACCTAATAATGCGCCATACTGCATGGTTTCGACCACGGGAGTGTTCTGAAAGGGCAGTGGGGCAATAAAACGGCTCAGCGCCTGGTTGGCCTGCTTAACGCAGGCTTCGAGTTGCTGCGGAAAGTCCATTACTCATTGTCCGGTGTAAAAGGAGTTAAAGAGGCGTCTTCATTGTCAGACAGCAGAATTTGTACGCGCTGTTCGGCTTGTTGTAATTTGGCCTGCCCCTGACGTGCCAGCTGCACGCCACGTTCGAACTCGTTCAGCGCCTCTTCCAGCGGCAGGTCGCCACTTTCCAGACGGGTTACAATCTGTTCCAGCTCGCTCAGCGCCTTTTCAAAGCTGGCGGGCGCCTCATTTTTCTTCGGCATAATGAATGTCTGACTCTCAATATTTTTCGCCCCGTCATGGTAACGGACTCAGGGCAAATAGCAAATAACGCGCAATGGTAAGGTGATGTGCGCAGCAAAGCGATGTTAGTGGTATACTTCCGCGCCTGGATGCAGCCGCAGGTGTGGGCTGCTGTATTTTTCCCTATACAAGTCGCTTAAGACTTGCCAACGAACCATTGCCGCCATGAAGTTTATCATTAAATTGTTCCCGGAAATCACCATCAAAAGCCAATCTGTGCGCTTGCGCTTTATAAAAATCCTTACCGGGAACATTCGTAACGTTTTAAAGCACTATGATGAGACACTCGCTGTCGTCCGCCACTGGGATAACATCGAAGTTCGCGCAAAAGATGAAAGCCAGCGTCTGGCTATTCGCGACGCCCTGACCCGTATTCCGGGTATCCACCATATTCTCGAAGTCGAAGACGTGCCGTTTACCGACATGCACGATATTTTTGAGAAAGCGTTGGTTCAGTATCGCGATCAGCTGGAAGGTAAAACCTTCTGCGTACGCGTGAAGCGCCGTGGTAAACATGAGTTTAGCTCGATTGATGTGGAACGTTACGTCGGCGGCGGTTTAAATCAGCATATTGAATCCGCGCGCGTGAAGCTGACCAATCCGGATGTGACTGTCCATCTGGAAGTTGAAGACGATCGTCTCCTGCTGATTAAAGGTCGTTACGAAGGTATTGGCGGATTCCCAATCGGCACCCAGGAAGATGTGCTGTCGCTTATTTCCGGTGGTTTCGACTCCGGTGTTTCCAGTTATATGTTGATGCGTCGCGGCTGCCGCGTGCATTACTGCTTCTTTAATCTCGGCGGCGCGGCGCATGAAATTGGTGTTCGTCAGGTGGCGCATTATCTGTGGAACCGTTTTGGTAGCTCCCACCGCGTGCGTTTTGTCGCCATTAACTTTGAGCCGGTCGTCGGTGAAATTCTCGAGAAAATCGACGACGGTCAGATGGGCGTAATCCTCAAACGTATGATGGTGCGTGCCGCGTCTAAAGTGGCTGAACGTTACGGCGTACAGGCGCTCGTCACCGGCGAAGCGCTGGGACAGGTGTCCAGCCAGACGCTAACCAACCTGCGCCTGATTGATAACGTCTCCGATACGCTGATCCTGCGTCCGCTGATCTCTTACGACAAAGAGCACATCATCAACCTGGCTCGCCAGATTGGCACCGAAGATTTTGCCCGCACCATGCCGGAATACTGCGGTGTTATCTCCAAAAGCCCGACGGTGAAAGCGGTTAAATCGAAGATTGAAGCGGAAGAAGAGAAGTTCGACTTCAGCATTCTCGATAAAGTGGTTGAGGAAGCGAATAACGTTGATATCCGCGAAATCGCTCAGCAGACCGAGCAGGAAGTGGTGGAAGTGGAAACCGTCAACGGCTTCGGCCCGAACGACGTGATCCTCGATATCCGTTCTGTTGATGAACAAGAAGATAAGCCGCTGAAAGTTGAAGGTATCGACGTGGTTTCTCTGCCGTTCTATAAACTGAGCACCAAATTTGGCGATCTCGACCAGAACAAAACCTGGCTGTTGTGGTGTGAGCGCGGGGTGATGAGCCGTCTGCAGGCGCTCTATCTGCGCGAGCAGGGCTTTAACAATGTGAAGGTGTATCGCCCGTAATTTGTGGTTTTTACGTCGCATCTGGTCAGATGCGACGTTTGCCGCATCCGACACTACTCGTAATAATTATAAATCCCTGCCGCCATCACCAGTTGTGATGCCACCTCATGGGCTTTTTCACGCCCAACCAACAGGTCGATAATTTTCAGACCAAAATCAATAGCCGTACCTGGCCCCTGACTGGTCAGCAATTTTACCCGAGCATCCCAGACGACGCGCTTGTCCTGCCATTGTTCAGCGGGAATTTTGTCTTTCAACGTCGGGAAGCCGGTCATATTGCCAATCGGGAAGATATCATGAGGCACCAGCACGGTGGCTGGTGCGGCGCAAATAGCCGCGACGATACGCCCGGAACGGTGGAACTGTTTCACGGTTTCAACCAGCAGGGTGCTATCACGAAAACACTCCGCGCCTTTAATGCCACCAGGCAGCACGATCACGTCATATTCGCCATCAGCTACTTCGACCAGCGGCGCATCCGCCAGCAGCTTCACGCCGCGTGAGCAGGTAATTGCCAGGTTACCATCGCTGGCGACGCTGGCAGTGGTGACGTTGATACCGCCGCGAACCAGCAGATCGATAGTGGTGACGGCTTCAGTCTCTTCACTACCAGGGGCGAGGCAAACCAGTGCCGATGCGCTCATATTCACTCTCCTTTCTTTTTACCATTTCAAACAGGCGGGTGTTTTCCGGTACGGCAATCCCATGCGCGCGAGCGCGGCGTAAGAGAAAACCAGTGATATAGTCGATTTCGGTGTGGCGCAGCGCGCGGATATCCTGCAACATCGACGAGATATTTTCCGCTGTTGCATCAATCACCTGCATAACATAATCACGCAAATCTTCCGCTGAAGTATGATGCCCTTCGCGTTCGATCACTGCCGCGACTTCTTCGCATATCTGCATAATGTCTTGCGGATGATGTCGTAATTCACCATTCGGGCAATTCCAGATAGCGGTCAGTGGATTAATCACACAGTTGACCGCCAGCTTACGCCACAGCTCGGCGCGAATATTGTTATGCCACGCGACGTCAGGTAACACGGTTTGCAAAATATCCGCCAGATAACTGTAATCGCCGTCCTGTTGCCGTGCCGGGCCAATATGCGTAATACCATTTGCCACATGAATAATGACATTGCCGTCGCGGCGGGCGGCATGAGTGGTGGTGCCCATCAGTAACGGCTGCTGAATGTTTTGCAACTCTTCGATGGTGCCCATGCCGTTGTGAATTAACAGTATTGGCGTGGTTACAGGCAGTGTAGACGCGAGGCTTTTGACGGCATCGGAAACCTGCCATGCTTTCAGCGTCACCAGGAGCAGATCGCTGGTGGCGAGAAAATCGGGATCGTTGGCGGTCAGAGACTCATTAAATATCGAACCGTCGGTTTCAACCAGATTCACGCTACAATAAGGTTGCGGTACGCGCAGCCAGCCCTGAACGTCGTGACCCTGTTTGCAAAGTGCTGTAAGCCATAATTGCCCTAAGGCACCGCATCCCAATACGGTAATTTTCATTGTTCCTCCTCACCCGCAACCACTCCGGGTGTTCAATAAGGCTATCCCTTAATTGTGCATGCTGTTGCGACTATGCACAATTAAGGGATACGTCCTGGTGCAGGACTGTCGGTTATTTAACTTTGCAGGTATTATGCTTCGCATCAAAAATGAAGGGAGAGGAAAAGATGCCATCTTTCGATATTGTCTCTGAAGTTGATCTTCAGGAAGCACGAAACGCGGTCGATAACGCGAGCCGCGAAGTGGAGTCCCGTTTTGACTTCCGTAACGTTGAAGCCTCATTTGAGCTGAATGACGCCAGCAAAACCATCAAAGTGTTGAGCGAGTCCGACTTCCAGGTCAATCAGTTGCTGGATATTCTGCGTGCCAAGCTGCTGAAGCGCGGCATTGAAGGCAGTTCGCTGGATGTACCGGAAAATATCGTTCATAGCGGTAAAACCTGGTTTGTGGAAGCGAAACTGAAACAGGGCATTGAAAGCGCGACCCAGAAGAAAATCGTCAAGATGATCAAAGACAGCAAACTGAAAGTGCAGGCGCAAATTCAGGGCGATGAGATCCGTGTGACGGGCAAATCTCGTGATGATTTGCAGGCTGTCATGGCGATGGTACGTGGTGGCGATCTGGGTCAGCCGTTCCAGTTCAAAAACTTCCGCGATTAATCGCGACAACCTGCGCTTTGTTCATGTCAGATGCGGCATGAACGCCTGATTCGGCCTACAAAGATTTGTCACTCAGGAACTTTGTAGGCCTGAAAAGCGTAGCGCAACAGGCAATTCGCCTCTTTTTTATGCCTGACGAATTGCCTGTTCAACCTCAAAGCGATTCGTCACTTTGCTGTCGATTTTCACATAAGCTGAATGTTCTTCTTCTGCAATCAACACTTCTTTGACACCCGCGGTTTCCAGCAAACGCACTTTTAACGCCTCGTTTGCGGCAATGTCCGCCGGGATTTCAATGCGCAAACTGCTGACATACGGCGGTTCTTTCATGGTACTGGCGACTGCCAGCCACACTGCGGCCAGCATTGCGCCAGCGAGAAATACGCCCTGACCGTCAAACATGCCGTCAATCCAGCCACCCAGCGAACCGCCAATGGCCACGCCAAGAAACTGGCTGGTGGAGTAAACGCCCATCGCCGTACCTTTGTAACCGGCTGGCGACTCTTTACTGATAAGCGAGGGGAGGAGGGCTTCCATCAAATTAAACGCCACAAAGAAAAGCTGCACGCCGACCACCAGTTGCCAGAACTGCGTTTGTGCGTTCCACAACACAATTTCCGCAACCACGATCAGCCCGACGCAGAAAACAAAGACTTGCTTCATTTTGCGCTTAACTTCCGCGTAGATAATGAAAGGCACAACCGAGCCAAAGGCGATTAACATCGTCGCCAGATAGACCTTCCAGTGTTCAGCCGCCGGGAACCCCGCATCAGCCAACTGTCCGGGCAGGGCAACAAACGTCGACATCAGCAGCATGTGCAGACACATAATGCCGAAGTTGAGTTTCAGCAGTCGCGGTTCTGCCAGCACTTTGCTGAAACTGCCTTTCACCATTCCGGACTCACGATTAAGTACGTGCGTGCTGCTGTTGGGCACAACCCAAATGGTCAACGCTATACCGGTCGTTGCCAGAATAGCGATCATCCAGAACAGCGTGTGCAGTCCAAGTTTGTGAGTGATGATAGGGCCAAGTACCATCGCAATGGCGAAGGTAATGCCAAAACTCACGCCGATAAACGCCATCGCTTTGGTGCGGTTTTGTTCGCGCGTGAGATCAGAAAGTAGCGCCATAACGGCAGCGGCAATCGCTCCAGAACCTTGTAACGCCCGGCCCAGAATAATTCCCCAGATAGAGTCGGAAAGCGCAGCGATAACGCTACCGGCGGCAAACACCGCCAGCCCGCCGACAATTAATGGTTTGCGACCAATACGGTCTGAGAGCAGGCCAAACGGAATCTGAAAAACGGCCTGAGTCAGGCCATAAATACCAATGGCAATACCGATTAATGCTTCACTGGCACCTTGCAGTGCCATACCGTACGTAGTTAGAACCGGCAGTACCATAAACATGCCCAGCATGCGCAATGAAAATACGGTCCCTAAACCCCAGGTCGCGCGCCGCTCACCTGGCGTCATTTTATAATCGTTCATTACCACCTCTTAAAAAATTGCCCACATAGTGTAGTGCGGAGCGCATGTTGGGTAAACAGAGTGTTAATGAGTAAATATTACATAAGAGCGTGATTTTTACGTCAGGCATGCGCTTCTCTCGTATTCTTGCCATTAATACTTTGTGCGTTAAATATAACAAATGAAAAGCTCGCCTGATTTTATCCTGCCACGAATGATATTATTTTCGGATTTGTTGATGAGCGTGTGATTTTTTATTAAAGGATGGTGTTATTTTATCACAATAAATAGAGGTGTTGGAGGTGCTGGTTATTCTGCTTTAGCTTAAATGTTTACTTATTACCTGAGGTTGTTATGGCTGTGTATTTATTCATGAAGTGGATGTTTGGTGGTTAGGTATATTGAAAAATATAGTGGTGGATGCATAAAGGTTATTTATGTTAAACAAAAAGAGTTTATTGGCTATTTTATTAATTGCCTCACAAGGTTCACTGGCAAGCGAGAAAGCGCATGAATTGTATGACAGCATATACAGTGAAAAGCCTGCCCCCGATGTGATAAGGACACTGCATAAAATGGCTGAGTCGGGGGATGTCGACGCGCAAAGCCTGTTAGGCTGGGAATATTATCAGCCCCGCTACGATACCACACCCAACGTTCAGGAAGCCATTAAATGGTTCGAGTTAGCCGCTAAACAAGGTGATGAAGAAGCTCCGTTAGCGCTGGGGGATATCTACTACGAAGGTGAACAGGTGCGGGTGGATTATGCCAAAGCGTATGCGTTATTTAATCAGGCTACGCAACGCGGTGTGAATTTAGCATGGTCCAGGTTGGGCATGATGTACGCCAATGGTCAGTATGTCGAGGTGGATTGTAGTAAAGCGAAAGAATATCTTGATAAGGGTGTTCACATTTATGCTGGTCCGGAAGACTTTATGGCCGCCTGTCGAAAAGATATGATTGACAGAAAAACGGTTGACGATACGTTACCGGTGATCACGATTACCCGTTCTGGAATGCGGGATAATTTTTTAGATAAAGGTTTTTCCTGCAAGGATAGCCTCTTTGCCAAAACCAATAAATTAGGCGAAGTGGCCAATCTTCGTGTTACGTACAACATCAAGAGTCCGTCGGGTAAGGAAACTATTCAAACGGTCGGCTTTGCACCTTTCGGCTTAAACCGACTGGATATTAACTTTACAGATTACCGGCTTGATTCATTTACCAGTAATTCGTTGCTTATTCTTTATAAACCGGAATTTGAACGAAAATCTTGTGCAGCTATAAGGACCACGATCGTTGCCGCAACGGCAACCATTAAAGGCAAGGATGTGGACCTGATGAAAGCGGGGGCAATTGAACAAAAGTGGTAACGCTGCTCAGTCTCCGGCTGAGGCAAAACTTGCCATGGCCGGAGGCGATAATAATCTAAGCCGCGAGAATATGCTGAATCGCTAAAAACATCGGTACAGCACCGAAAACATTGGGCCTCGCTGAAAGCTGAACAAAGCCGAGACGAGTATAAAAGTTAATGGCGGCAGGGTCAGCATCAAGATAAACCCCTTTAATTGGTAATGCCCGGTGAATTATTTTTACATGTTCAAAAAAATCACATAGTAGGTCCTGACCAAAGCCCCGCTTTTGATATTTCCGCGCTACCCCTAACATGACTAATCTGACAACACCAATCTCTGAAGGTTGTGAACCCTGAAGGACGCCAGAAACGCGTTGTTTTTCCAGCGAATATGCCGTAAAAGTACAGATGCCAATCAGTTCACCACTTTGTCTGTCAATAAGTGCTTTAGCAGCACAGTCGCTATTACGCACACTTTTCTTTAGCGATGCGCGTACAAATTTATCGATAACAGGGTTACCGCAATCAAACTGTTTTTGCCCAGGATAAGTAATATCAGACTGATAATTACAGGAGAGGACTATGGGCAGAGTAATCTCTTCATGCTTGTCGACCATCGCTGTTTTTCCTTTTCATTAACGCCTTGAGGGCGAGCGTCGGTTGAGCAGGTTCAGCGATGAGTTGGTTCATCAGTTCCCAGCTTTGATTCGAAAGCTCACGGCGACGTTGGTTATCAAGCACACTTTCGGCGCGTTCCATAGCTGCGCTCAAAATAAAAGCGCTTAAATCTACCCCAACGGCTTGCGCAGCTTCACGAAGTTTGTTTTTGGCGTCGGGACTGGTTTTGAGTTCAACCCGCGCATTTTTCAGCGTTTTATCGATATCGGGTAGAGCGACTGTTTTTCCAGGCATTATGACCTCTTTGATTAACTGAATGAAATCGTAGGGAGTCGATCTCATGCATAATACGGCTATCAACCGTATGATTAATTTATGTGCATATACTCACTCTGTCAAGAGATACGGTTATTAGCCGTATCTCTGTTCTCAGACAATAAAAAAGGTGCCGTAGCACCTTTTTTATAGAGAGGTTGTGTTACCACACAGCAGCCAGCAGCGTATGCGAGTCCGGCACCATAAAATCAACGGACATCATTACCGAGAGGGCAGTGATGGCGATGATCGAGAAGCCGAACAGCTTGCGTGCCCAGATTCGATCATCAGCAACTTTATAACCACGCAGCGCCATACCTAACCACCAGACGCTAACCGCCGCGGCGACCACCAGATATTTATACCCAGCGTAACCGCCAAGAGAGAGCATCAGCGTGGCAACAGCAAAGGCGATGATATACAGCGTGATGTGGTTTTTCGCTACCGAAATGCCTTTCACCACCGGCAGTACCGGAATGTTTGCCGCCTGATAATCCTTAAAGCGGAAAATGGCGATGGCATAAGAGTGAGGCATCTGCCACAGGCTGAAGATAGCCAACAGGATTGCTGCGCCGCTATCGAACTCGCCTGTCACTGCACAGTAGCCAATCACCGGCGGCGCTGCACCGGAGAGCGAACCAATCAACGTGCCGTAGACCGAGTGGCGTTTCATGTACAGGCTGTAGACGCCGACATAAACCACAAAGCCCATCACCCCCAGCCAGCAGGCCAGCGGATTCGCGCCAAACCACAGCAGCATAAAGCCAGCAATACCCAGCAAGGTGGCGTACACCAGCGAGACAGCAGGAGAGATCAGGCCCTTAACCAGCACCCGATTCTTCGTCCTTTCCATCTTTCTGTCGATATCCCTGTCGATGTAGTTGTTAAACACACAACCCGACGCCACAACCAGTGACACCCCAACCAGCGTGTAGATAAACAGGGGATAATCAATGCTGCCCTTTGAGGCCAGCAGGAATCCCCCAATCACCGAGATCAGGTTGCCAAAGATGATGCCTGGTTTCGTTACTTGCAGGTATTGCTTAAACATCATAACCGCCGCTCTTAGTGCATCATCATGTTGTAGTTGAGGTTCCACATAATCCAGATGGAGCCTACAACCAGGATAGCGATGATTAGCACGGTGAAGACAAACGCCGTCATGTTCCAGCCTTCATCTGATTTGGTATTCATGTGCAGGAAGCACACCAGATGCACCAGAACCTGTACCACTGCCATTGCCAGGATTGTTCCCAGAATTACGGCCGGAGAGGCAGCCCCTGTCATCACCATCCAGAACGGAATCACCGTCAGAATGATCGACAGGATAAAACCTGTCATGTAGGTTTTTACGCTGCCATGGGACGCGCCGCTGTGATCGGTAGAATGACTCATTACATCGCCCCCATCAGATAAACAACAGTGAACACACAGATCCAAACCACATCCAGGAAGTGCCAGAACAGGCTCAGACACATGATGCGGGTACGGTTAGTGCTGGTCAGGCCGCGACGGGCGATTTGCACCATCAGCACCGCCATCCAGATAAGACCGGAAGTGACGTGAAGACCGTGCGTGCCGACCAGCGCAAAGAACGCTGACAGGAAGCCGCTGCGATCCGGGCCCATGCCGTTAACAATCAGGTGATGGAATTCATAGATTTCCATCCCGATAAATCCGGCACCAAATAACCAGGTCAACGCCAGCCAGGAGATAACCTGGCTGTTGTTGTTTTTGTACATGGCGATAGCCGCCATGCCGTAGGTGATGGAGCTGAACAACAGCAAGAAAGTTTCAACCAGAACGAACGGCAGTTCGAAAATGTCCTTACCTGTCGGGCCACCTGCGGTGCCGTTCACCAGAACGGCATAGGTAGCAAACAAGATAGAGAACAGAATGCAGTCGCTCATCAGGTAGATCCAAAATCCGAAGATTTTGTTTCCGCCTGCATCGTGGTGCCCGTGTTCGTGCGCGTGGGCAGTCGCGTGCGTCAAAGTATCAGTTGCCATTTTTCAGCCCTGCCTTAGTAATCTCATCGAAATGCTGGTTTTCCAGTTTTTCGATTTCTGCCACCGGCACGTAGTAATCCACGTCCTCGTCGAAGCTTTTCACGATCCAGGTGATGATCATGCCTGCGAAGCCAACAATCGCCAGCCACCAGATATGCCAAATCATGGCGAAACCGAAGATGGTGGAGAAAGCCGCAATGACGATACCGGCGCCGCTGTTTTTCGGCATATGAATTTCTTCATAGTGGTCTGGCTTTTTGTACGCTTCGCCTTTCTCTTTCATTTCCCAGAATGCATCACGCTCGTGAACGTGCGGCACAACGGCAAAGTTATAGAACGGAGGCGGGGAAGAGGTTGCCCACTCCAGCGTACGGCCACCCCACGGGTCGCCGGTCAGGTCACGGTTCTGGTCGCGGTCGCGAATAGAAACGTACATCTGAATAACGAGGCAGAGAATACCCAGCGCAATCAGTACTGCACCGCTGGCGGCAATCATCAGCATGGTGTGGAACTGCGGGTCAATCTGCTGGCTCAAGCGACGGGTCATACCCATGAAGCCCAGCGCATACAGCGGCATAAAGGCAACGAAGAAGCCGATGATCCAGAACCAGAACGCGCGTTTACCCCAGGTTTCGTTCAGTTTGAAACCGAACGCTTTAGGCCACCAGTAGGTCATCCCTGCGAAGCAGCCGAACACCACGCCGCCGATGATTACGTTATGGAAGTGTGCAATCAGGAACAGGCTGTTATGCAGAACGAAGTCTGCGCCAGGTACTGCCAGCAGCACGCCTGTCATACCGCCCACCGAGAAGGTGACGATAAAACCGATGGTCCACAGCATCGCAGAATGGAACACGATGCGGCCCTGATACATGGTGAACAGCCAGTTGAAGATCTTCACCCCGGTCGGGATGGCGATAATCATGGTGGTGATACCAAAGAAGGCGTTTACGTTCGCGCCCGCACCCATCGTAAAGAAGTGGTGCAGCCAAACGATGAACGACAGCACGGTGATACAGACGGTTGCCCATACCAGCGAGGTATAACCAAACAGACGTTTACGCGAGAAGGTTGCTGCAATTTCGGAGAACACACCGAAAACAGGCAGGATCAGGATGTAAACTTCCGGGTGGCCCCAAGCCCAAATCAGGTTGATGTACATCATCATGTTGCCACCCATATCGTTGGTAAAGAAATGGGTGCCCAGATAGCGATCCAGGGTCAGCAACGCGACGGTAACCGTCAGAATTGGGAAGGAGGCGATAATCAGTACGTTCGCGCACAATGATGCCCAGGTAAATACTGGCATCTTGAACATGGTCATGCCTGGTGCGCGCATCTTCAGAATGGTAACGAAGAAGTTGATCCCGGTAAGCGTCGTACCTATACCGGATAACTGGAGACTCCATATCCAGTAATCGACACCGACTCCCGGACTGTACTCTATTCCCGATAGCGGTGGATAGGCCAGCCAGCCGGTCTGCGCAAATTCGCCCACGCCGAGAGAAACGTTAACCAGAATCACACCAACAACGGTAAACCAGAAGCTTAAGTTGTTGAGGAACGGGAACGCAACGTCACGCGCGCCGATCTGCAGCGGAACCACCAGGTTCATCAGACCGATAACGAAAGGCATCGCCACGAAGAAGATCATAATCACGCCGTGCGCGGTGAAGATCTGATCGTAGTGGTGAGGTGGCAGGAAGCCCGCTTCGCCCGCAGAGGCAAGGGCCTGCTGGCTACGCATCATAATGGCGTCAGCAAAACCACGCAGCAACATCACAATCGCCACGATGATATACATGATACCGAGGCGTTTATGGTCAACGGAGGTCAGCCACTCTTTCCACAGGTAGGTCCACTTACCGAAGTAAGTGATCAGGCCAACGAGCGCCAGACCTCCCAAAATAATGCCAGCGATCGTAACCATGACGATAGGTTCATGGAACGGGACTGCATCAAGTGATAATTTTCCGAACATCTTTATTCTTCCTCAACCCCTTTAATGGGCGGATTCCGCGTGGCTCATGTCCATGCCTTCCATACCTTCGTGTGCACTGTGCTCACCTTCTGGCTGGGTCATGTCCATGCTCTTACCGTGAGCCATAAACTTGTTAATCACGTCGGCAAACAAATCTGGTTTCACGTTGGAGAAATATTCCACCTGGTTGTATTCGCTAGGCGCGGCCAGTTTTTCGAACGCTGCCATGTCAGACATGGTGTTCGGCGACTGTTTCGCTTTTGCGACCCACTGGTCGAATTCGGCGCGATCCGGTGTTGCAATAGCTTTGAACTTCATGCCTGAGAAGCCCGGGCCGCTGTAGCTGGCGGAGATACCGTCATAAGTGCCGGGTTCGTTGGCGATCAGATGCAGGCGAGTCTGCATACCGGCCATGGCATAAATCTGGCTACCCAGACGCGGAATGAAGAAGGAGTTCATCACGGAGTTGGAGGTCACTTTGAAGTACACCGGAGTGTTCGCCGGGAAAGCGATTTCATTCACGGTAGCAATGCCCTGTTCCGGGTAGATGAAGAACCATTTCCAGTCCATGGAAACCACTTCGATGGTAATGGGCTTCTCGTCGTGTGCCAGCGGCTTGCTAGGCTCAAGAGCGTGAGTGGTTTTCCAGGTCAGTACCGCAAGGAAGATGATGATTAAGATAGGTACCGTCCAGACCACAGCTTCCACTTTATTGGAGTGTGACCAGTTCGGGCTGTACTTAGCATCTTTATTGCTCGCACGGTACTTCCAGGCGAAACCAACAGCCATCAAGATTGCGGGAATAACGACAATCAACATCAGGCCAAATGCCGTCAGTATCAGTGAACGTTGCTCCAGACCAATCTGTCCTTTGGGATCTAACAGCGCAGAATTACAGCCACTGAGCAATACAGTGCCTGCAAATAATGACAACCATCCCAAACTTTTATTGTATTTCCTGAGTCTCATTTAACGACCTCAATTCCACGGGATCTGGTGGCGTTTAAAGTGTGTGGGCATTTTACGGGAAGGTTACATTACTGTAAACATGATTAAATTCCTGTTACTTGGATTTGGCTGTCAGGTCACATATGTTGCAAAACATATCAAGTTGATTTTAAGAAGCTGTTGCGAAAGGGCGTTATAACGAAAGGGGAGTGCAGAAGGAGTTTGGGCGGGCAATTGGTATAACCAATACAAAATAAAACAATTATTTAACAAACAATTATCATTAAGGTGACAACTGGGTAGTGAGAAAATAAAGACTCATTAGCTGAATCGTGTAAGAAAAATAGAATTCATAAATGGCGTCAATAATTTCCAGACGCTAAGCCGCACAAAAGAACAAATATTAATAAGCGATATTGATGTTTATTTAGCCGTAATAATTACGGCGAGTGATTACTACGGCTAAATAATATTTACAGATTACGTCAGATGCGTTTTTCGTAGCGCCAGATAATCCAGTAAACCACCAAGCACGACGCCAGAAAGGGCGACTAAAACCCCGACTTCCAGCAGCGCAGGCAGGAAAGAGAAGTGCGTCAAATCCAGCGCGTCCATCGTCAACAGCAGTAACCACACGGCCAACAGGCTGACGCCCGCCGCCAATGTCCACATGGCAAAGGCATAACCTGCCGGATATTCAGTACGGGAGATAAAGTTGTCATTTACTCGTGTATATTCAAGCGTCTGGCGACAAACCAGCAGCAAAAAAAGCCCTGGTACGGCAGCGGCGACGGAGAACAGATAGAATGTCGACCAGCCGTGTGCTTCAACAAACCAACCCGCCACGGGGCCGACATAAACTCGCCCTACAGCAGAAAGCGCTGAGAGCAGGGCAAATTGAGTAGCGGAAAATGACTTATTACACAGCGTCATTAACAGCGCGACAAAGGCTGATGTACCCATCCCGCCACAGAGGTTTTCGAAAAAGACGGCTGCGCCCATGCTGTAGAGATGCTTATCAGTAATCGACAGCAGCCAGTAACCGGCGTTAGACGCACCTTGTAAAATACCGAAAATCAGCAGCGCCCGGAACAGTGACAGGCGCTGCATCAAAATCCCACCGTACAATGCGCCAACAATGGTCGCCAGTAAGCCAAGCGTTTTGTTAACCACGCCTACTTCACCTGCATCAAACCCGACGCCGCGAATCAAAAACGTGGTTGTCAGGCTCATGGCGAATGCGTCGCCCAGCTTATACAGCACGATAAGAAGCAAAATAAGCCAGGCATTATTGCGACCAAAGAAATCACGCAGAGGTGCAACAACCGCTTGTTCCAGCGTTTTGGGCACAGGAACGGTGTCGGTTGGTTCTGGTGCAAGTAACGTCGCGATAATACAGGGGATCAACAGCGCCGCCATCAACCAGTACATGCCCTGCCAGCCCAGCCATTTATCTGCCAGCCACAGGGCTAAGCCGCCGGAAACCAGCATCCCTAAACGGTAACCCAGCACGCTGATTGCCGCGCCCGCACCACGCTCTTCTGCCGGGAGCACATCGGTTTTCCACGCATCGAAGACAATATCCTGGGAGGCAGAGCAAAAAGCGATCACCACCGCCAGTGCCGCCATCCAGCGGAGCTGGGTGCCTGGTTCGAGAAAACCCATCGCCGCAATGGCGACTAATAACAGGATTTGCGTGGCGAGCAGCCAACCGCGCCGCCGCCCGAAAAATGGGGGCGTGTAGCGGTCCATCAGCGGTGACCAGAGGAATTTAAATACGTAAGCCTGGCCTACCAGAGAGAAGAAACCAATGGTTTTAAGATCGATATTCTCGACCGTCATCCAGGCCTGTAAGGTGCCAGATGTCAGGGCGAGCGGCAGCCCGGAAGCAAAACCCAGAATCAGCAGTATGGCTGAGCGCGGCTGTTGGAAAATACGTAAATATTGACTGGACATGGGCGTCTACAGGCCCGGTTTGCACCGGGCCAGAGGGCAGAAATTAACGCGCGTTCTGCTTGATGAATTCGTGGATGCTGGTGTCCTGAGACATATCAGCGATGGTATCGGTCAGCACACTGTTAACCGCATCGGCGATATTTTTGTTGGAGGCCTGGAACGCACCTTCAACGTTGTAGCTGGCACGATAGTTTTTGGTCATTTTGTTGCCATTCTGCGCGGTAGCGATGATAGCGATATCCGCTTTGGTGGCGATGTTATAGCGCACGTTGCCCTGGGACACGTCAGCATACAGTTGGCTAACGATGATTTGCAGATTAACCGGGCCATTCGGACCAACCATGTAACCACGCGCGGTCATCTGTTTTTCCAGCACTTCTTGCAGCAGGAAACGCAGATCGCGGGAGGCAGTCAGGGTAACGATTTGATTATCGCGGGTGACTTTTGCCAGCGCCTGATCGGTACGCTGATCGGCACCATTAATGCTTACGGTGACGCCCATCAGGCTTGGATCCTGCTGTGGCAGTGTTATCGTCGGTGAAACTTCAATAGTTGTTGGCGGTTTTGCGCATCCTGCAAGCATAAACAGAGCAACTAACGGGAAGAGGATTTTTTTGAACATGTTCGGGCTCTCAGAGACTCTTAAGCGTGTTTGGTAAAAATTCCCGCCATCATAACATTGCCAACGGCGAGGGGAAGTGGGTAAGGCATGTAAATTCATCATGTTGACGAAATAATCGCCCCTGGTAAAAGAAACGCTGATGCGAGGCCTGTGTTTCAATCTTTAAATCAGTAAACTTCATACGCTTGACGGAAAAACCAGGACGAAACCTAAATATTTGTTGTTAAGCTGCAATGGAAACGGTAAAAGCGGCTAGTATTTAAAGGGATGGATGACATCTCAGCGTTGTCGGAGGAGATATTTCATGATGATACGTGAGCGGATAGAAGAAAAATTAAGGGCGGCGTTCCAACCCGTATTCCTCGAAGTAGTGGATGAAAGCTATCGTCACAATGTCCCAGCCGGCTCTGAAAGCCATTTTAAAGTTGTGCTGGTCAGCGATCGTTTTACGGGTGAACGTTTTCTGAATCGTCATCGAATGATTTACAGTACTTTAGCGGAGGAACTCTCTACTACCGTTCATGCGCTGGCTCTGCATACTTACACTATTAAGGAGTGGGAAGGGTTGCAGGACACCGTCTTTGCCTCTCCTCCCTGTCGTGGAGCAGGAAGCATCGCGTAAAAACGCATTTGCAACTGTCGGCGCTTTTCCAGTATGTTGCTAAAGATTTTATGAAAAACGGCCTGCGGGCCGTTTTGTTTTGTCTGGATTTTGCGCTTTTTGCCCAGCATTCAGACGAAAATTGCCCGGGAATTGTGAAAAAATACGCGACAGCGCGCAATAACCGTTCTCGACTCATAAAAGTGATGCCGCTATAATGCCGCGTCCTATTTGAATGCTTTCGGGATGATTCTGGTAACAGGGAATGTGATTGATTATAAGAACATCCCGGTTCCGCGAAGCCAACAACCTGTGCTTGCGGGGTAAGAGTTGACCGAGCACTGTGATTTTTTGAGGTAACAAGATGCAAGTTTCAGTTGAAACCACTCAAGGCCTTGGCCGCCGTGTAACGATTACTATCGCTGCTGACAGCATCGAGACCGCTGTTAAAAGCGAGCTGGTCAACGTTGCGAAAAAAGTACGTATTGACGGCTTCCGCAAAGGCAAAGTGCCAATGAATATCGTTGCTCAGCGTTATGGCGCCTCTGTACGCCAGGACGTTCTGGGTGACCTGATGAGCCGTAACTTCATTGACGCCATCATTAAAGAAAAAATCAATCCGGCTGGCGCACCGACTTATGTTCCGGGCGAATACAAGCTGGGTGAAGACTTCACCTACTCTGTAGAGTTTGAAGTTTATCCGGAAGTTGAACTGCAGGGTCTGGAAGCGATCGAAGTTGAAAAACCGATCGTTGAAGTGACCGACGCTGACGTTGACGGCATGCTGGATACTCTGCGTAAACAGCAGGCGACCTGGAAAGAAAAAGACGGCGCTGTTGAAGCAGAAGACCGCGTAACCATCGACTTCACCGGTTCTGTAGACGGCGAAGAGTTCGAAGGCGGTAAAGCGTCTGATTTCGTACTGGCGATGGGCCAGGGTCGTATGATCCCGGGCTTTGAAGACGGTATCAAAGGCCACAAAGCTGGCGAAGAGTTCACCATCGACGTGACCTTCCCGGAAGAGTACCACGCAGAAAACCTGAAAGGTAAAGCAGCGAAATTCGCTATCAACCTGAAGAAAGTTGAAGAGCGTGAACTGCCGGAACTGACTGCAGAATTCATCAAACGTTTCGGCGTTGAAGATGGTTCCGTAGAAGGTCTGCGCGCTGAAGTGCGTAAAAACATGGAGCGCGAGCTGAAGAGCGCCATCCGTAACCGCGTTAAGTCTCAGGCGATCGAAGGTCTGGTAAAAGCTAACGACATCGACGTACCGGCTGCGCTGATCGACAGCGAAATCGACGTTCTGCGTCGCCAGGCTGCACAGCGTTTCGGTGGCAACGAAAAACAGGCTCTGGAACTGCCGCGCGAACTGTTCGAAGAACAGGCTAAACGTCGCGTAGTTGTTGGCCTGCTGCTGGGCGAAGTTATCCGCACCAACGAGCTGAAAGCTGACGAAGAGCGCGTGAAAGGCCTGATCGAAGAGATGGCTTCCGCGTACGAAGATCCGAAAGAAGTTATCGAGTTCTACAGCAAAAACAAAGAACTGATGGACAACATGCGCAATGTTGCTCTGGAAGAACAGGCTGTTGAAGCTGTACTGGCGAAAGCGAAAGTGACTGAAAAAGAAACCACTTTCAACGAGCTGATGAACCAGCAGGCGTAATTTACGCAGCATAACGCGCTAAATTCGCACAAAGGCCCGTCACCGCCAGGTGGTGGGCTTTTTTTTGTCATGAATTTTGCATGGAACCGTGCGAAAAGCCTCTTTCGGTGTTAGCGTAACAACAAAAGATTGTTATGCTTGAAATATGGTGATGCCGTACCCATAACACAGGGACTAGCTGATAATCCGTCCATAAGGTTACAATCGGTACAGCAGGTTTTTTCAATTTTATCCAGGAGACGGAAATGTCATACAGCGGCGAACGAGATAACTTTGCACCCCATATGGCGCTGGTGCCGATGGTCATTGAACAGACCTCACGTGGTGAGCGCTCTTTTGATATCTATTCTCGTCTACTTAAGGAACGCGTCATTTTTCTGACTGGCCAGGTTGAAGACCACATGGCTAACCTGATTGTGGCGCAGATGCTGTTCCTGGAAGCAGAAAACCCAGAAAAAGATATCTATCTGTACATTAACTCCCCAGGCGGGGTGATCACTGCCGGGATGTCTATCTATGACACCATGCAGTTTATCAAGCCTGATGTCAGCACCATCTGCATGGGCCAGGCGGCCTCGATGGGCGCTTTCTTGCTGACCGCCGGGGCAAAAGGTAAACGTTTCTGCCTGCCGAATTCGCGCGTGATGATTCACCAGCCGTTGGGCGGCTACCAGGGCCAGGCGACCGATATCGAAATTCATGCCCGTGAAATTCTGAAAGTTAAAGGGCGTATGAATGAACTTATGGCGCTTCATACGGGTCAATCATTAGAACAGATTGAACGTGACACCGAACGCGATCGCTTCCTTTCCGCCCCTGAAGCGGTGGAATACGGTCTGGTCGATTCGATTCTGACCCATCGTAATTGATGCCAGAGGCGCAACTGTGCCGCTATACTTATCCAGGGCGGCACAACGCTATAAAGCGGCTTGCGCCTGAGAATGGCATTTGCGTCGTCGTGTGCGGCACAAAGAACAAAGAAGAGGTTTTGACCCATGACAGATAAACGCAAAGATGGCTCAGGCAAATTGCTGTATTGCTCTTTTTGCGGCAAAAGCCAGCATGAAGTGCGCAAGCTGATTGCCGGTCCATCCGTGTATATCTGCGACGAATGTGTTGATTTATGTAACGACATCATTCGCGAAGAGATTAAAGAAGTTGCACCGCATCGTGAACGCAGTGCGCTACCGACGCCGCATGAAATTCGCAACCACCTGGACGATTACGTTATCGGTCAGGAACAGGCGAAAAAAGTGCTGGCGGTCGCGGTATACAACCACTACAAACGTCTGCGCAACGGCGATACCAGCAATGGTGTCGAGTTGGGCAAAAGTAACATTCTGCTGATCGGTCCGACCGGTTCCGGTAAAACGCTGCTGGCCGAAACGCTGGCGCGCCTGCTGGACGTCCCGTTCACCATGGCCGATGCAACCACGCTGACCGAAGCCGGTTATGTGGGCGAAGACGTTGAAAACATCATTCAGAAGCTGTTGCAAAAGTGCGATTACGACGTACAGAAAGCGCAGCGCGGGATTGTCTACATCGATGAAATCGACAAGATTTCTCGTAAGTCAGACAACCCGTCCATTACCCGAGACGTTTCCGGTGAAGGCGTACAGCAGGCACTGTTGAAACTGATCGAAGGTACGGTAGCTGCTGTTCCACCGCAAGGTGGGCGTAAACATCCGCAGCAGGAATTCTTGCAGGTTGATACCTCTAAGATCCTGTTTATCTGTGGCGGTGCGTTTGCCGGTCTGGATAAAGTGATTTCCCATCGTGTAGAAACAGGCTCCGGCATTGGTTTTGGCGCGACGGTAAAAGCGAAATCTGACAAAGCAAGTGAAGGCGAGCTGCTGGCGCAGGTTGAACCGGAAGATCTGATCAAGTTTGGTCTGATCCCTGAGTTCATTGGTCGTCTGCCGGTTGTCGCAACGTTGAATGAACTGAGCGAAGAAGCTCTGATTCAGATCCTCAAAGAGCCGAAAAACGCCCTGACCAAGCAGTATCAGGCGCTGTTTAATCTGGAAGGCGTGGATCTGGAATTCCGTGACGAGGCGCTGGATGCTATCGCTAAGAAAGCGATGGCGCGTAAAACCGGTGCCCGTGGCCTGCGTTCCATCGTAGAAGCCGCACTGCTCGATACCATGTATGATCTGCCGTCCATGGAAGATGTCGAAAAAGTGGTTATCGACGAGTCGGTAATTGATGGCCAAAGCAAACCGTTGCTGATTTATGGCAAGCCGGAAGCTCAGCAGGCATCTGGTGAATAATTAACCATTTCCACACAATTAGTTAACCAAAAAGGGGGGATTTTATCTCCCCTTTAATTTTTCCTCTATTCTCGGCGTTGAATGTGGGGGAAACATCCCCATATACTGACGTACATGTTAATAGATGGCGTGAAGCACAGTCGTGTCATCTGATTACCTGGCGGAAATTAAACTAAGAGAGAGCTCTATGAATCCTGAGCGTTCTGAACGCATTGAAATCCCCGTATTGCCGCTGCGCGATGTGGTGGTTTATCCGCACATGGTCATCCCCTTATTTGTCGGGCGGGAAAAATCTATCCGTTGTCTGGAAGCGGCGATGGACCATGATAAAAAAATTATGCTGGTCGCGCAGAAAGAAGCTTCAACGGATGAGCCGGGTGTAAACGATCTTTTCACCGTCGGGACCGTGGCCTCTATATTGCAGATGCTGAAACTGCCTGACGGCACCGTCAAAGTGCTGGTCGAGGGGTTACAGCGCGCGCGTATTTCTGCGCTCTCTGACAATGGCGAACACTTTTCTGCGAAGGCGGAGTATCTGGAGTCGCCGACCATTGATGAGCGGGAACAGGAAGTGCTGGTGCGTACTGCAATCAGCCAGTTCGAAGGCTACATCAAGCTGAACAAAAAAATTCCACCAGAAGTGCTGACGTCGCTGAATAGCATCGACGATCCGGCGCGTCTGGCGGATACCATTGCTGCGCATATGCCGCTGAAACTGGCTGACAAACAGTCCGTGCTTGAGATGTCCGACGTCAACGAACGTCTGGAATATCTGATGGCGATGATGGAATCGGAAATCGATCTGCTGCAGGTTGAGAAACGCATTCGCAACCGCGTTAAAAAGCAGATGGAGAAATCCCAGCGTGAGTACTATCTGAACGAGCAAATGAAAGCTATTCAGAAAGAACTCGGTGAAATGGACGACGCGCCGGACGAAAACGAAGCCCTGAAGCGCAAAATCGACGCGGCGAAAATGCCGAAAGAGGCAAAAGAGAAAGCGGAAGCAGAGTTGCAGAAGCTGAAAATGATGTCTCCGATGTCGGCAGAAGCGACCGTAGTGCGTGGTTATATCGACTGGATGGTACAGGTACCGTGGAATGCGCGTAGCAAGGTCAAAAAAGACCTGCGTCAGGCGCAGGAAATCCTTGATACCGACCATTATGGTCTGGAGCGCGTTAAAGATCGCATCCTTGAGTATCTTGCGGTTCAAAGCCGTGTCAACAAAATCAAGGGGCCGATCCTCTGCCTGGTAGGGCCGCCGGGGGTAGGTAAAACTTCCCTTGGTCAGTCCATCGCCAAAGCTACCGGACGTAAATATGTTCGTATGGCGCTGGGCGGCGTGCGTGACGAAGCGGAAATCCGTGGTCACCGCCGTACTTACATCGGTTCTATGCCGGGTAAATTGATCCAGAAAATGGCGAAAGTGGGCGTGAAAAACCCGCTGTTCCTGCTCGATGAGATCGACAAAATGTCTTCTGACATGCGTGGCGATCCGGCTTCCGCACTACTTGAAGTGCTGGATCCAGAGCAGAACGTAGCGTTCAGCGACCACTACCTGGAAGTGGATTACGATCTCAGCGACGTGATGTTTGTCGCGACGTCGAATTCCATGAACATTCCGGCACCGCTGCTGGATCGTATGGAAGTGATTCGCCTCTCCGGTTATACCGAAGATGAAAAACTGAACATCGCCAAACGTCACCTGCTGCCAAAGCAGATTGAACGTAATGCACTGAAAAAAGGTGAGCTGACCGTCGACGATAGCGCCATTATCGGCATTATTCGTTACTACACCCGTGAGGCGGGCGTGCGTGGTCTGGAGCGTGAAATCTCCAAACTGTGCCGTAAAGCGGTTAAGCAGTTGTTGCTCGATAAGTCTTTAAAACATATCGAAATTAACGGCGATAACCTGCACGACTATCTCGGTGTTCAGCGTTTCGACTATGGACGCGCGGATAACGAAAACCGTGTCGGTCAGGTAACCGGTCTGGCGTGGACGGAAGTGGGCGGTGACTTACTTACCATTGAAACCGCGTGCGTTCCGGGTAAAGGCAAACTGACCTATACCGGTTCGCTCGGCGAAGTGATGCAGGAGTCCATTCAGGCGGCGTTAACGGTGGTTCGTGCGCGTGCGGAAAAACTGGGGATCAACCCTGATTTTTACGAAAAACGCGACATCCACGTCCACGTACCGGAAGGTGCGACGCCGAAAGATGGTCCGAGTGCCGGTATTGCTATGTGCACCGCGCTGGTTTCTTGCCTGACCGGTAACCCGGTTCGTGCCGATGTGGCAATGACCGGTGAGATCACTCTGCGTGGTCAGGTACTGCCGATCGGTGGTTTGAAAGAAAAACTACTGGCAGCGCATCGCGGCGGGATTAAAACAGTGTTAATTCCGTTCGAAAATAAACGCGATCTGGAAGAGATTCCTGACAACGTAATTGCTGATCTGGACATTCATCCTGTGAAACGCATTGAGGAAGTTCTGACTCTGGCGCTGCAAAATGAACCGTCTGGCATGCAGGTTGTGACTGCAAAATAGTGACCTCGCGCAAAATGCACTAATAAAAACAGGGCTGGCAGGCTAATTCGGACTTGCCAGCCTTTTTTTGTCTCGCTAAGTTAGATGGCGGATTGGGCTTGCCCTTATTAAGGGGTGTTGTAAGGGGATGGCTGGCCTGATATAACTGCTGCGCGTTCGTACCTTGAAGGATTCAAGTGCGATATAAATTATAAAGAGGAAGAGAAGAGTGAATAAATCTCAATTGATCGACAAGATTGCTGCAGGGGCTGATATCTCTAAAGCTGCGGCTGGCCGTGCGTTAGATGCTATTATTGCTTCCGTAACTGAATCTCTGAAAGAAGGGGATGATGTAGCACTGGTAGGTTTTGGTACTTTTGCCGTTAAAGAGCGTGCTGCCCGTACTGGCCGCAACCCGCAGACCGGTAAAGAGATCACCATCGCTGCCGCTAAAGTACCGAGCTTCCGTGCAGGTAAAGCACTGAAAGACGCGGTAAACTAAGCGTTGTCCCCAGTGGGGATGTGACGAAGTTCAAGGGCGCATCTACTGATGTGCCTTTTTTATTTGTATTCGGTGACTTTCTGCGTCTTGTGGGCTGACAATTGCCCCCGTTTCTTGTCACAATAGGCCTTTGCGCGCATCGATACGTTGCGTGAGGTACACAGTCATCTACAGCGGAGTGTTGTTACACCATGATGGACAGCTTACGCACGGCTGCAAACAGTCTCGTGCTCAAGATTATTTTCGGTATCATTATCGTGTCGTTCATATTGACCGGCGTGAGTGGTTACCTGATTGGCGGAGGCAATAACTACGCCGCAAAAGTGAATGACCAGGAAATCAGCCGTGGGCAGTTCGAGAACGCCTTCAACAGCGAGCGTAATCGCATGCAGCAACAGCTGGGCGATCAATACTCTGAGCTTGCAGCGAACGAAGGCTATATGAAAACCCTGCGTCAACAGGTGCTGAATCGTCTGATCGACGAGGCGCTGCTGGATCAGTACGCTCGTGAGCTGAAACTGGGTATCAGTGATGAGCAGGTTAAACAGGCGATTTTCGCGACCCCAGCCTTCCAGGTTGACGGCAAATTTGATAACAGCCGCTATAACGGTATCCTCAACCAGATGGGGATGACCGCCGATCAGTACGCCCAGGCGCTACGTAACCAGCTCACTACCCAACAGCTGATTAACGGCGTTGCCGGTACCGATTTTATGCTGAAAGGTGAAACCGACGAGCTGGCGGCACTGGTAGCTCAACAACGCGTGGTACGTGAAGCGACTATCGATGTTAACGCGCTGGCGGCGAAGCAGCCTGTGACCGAACAGGAAATTGCCAGCTACTACGAACAAAACAAAAACAATTTCATGACGCCGGAACAATTCCGCGTGAGTTACATCAAGCTGGATGCCGCAACGATGCAGCAACCGGTTAGCGATGCGGATATCCAGAGCTACTACGATCAGCATCAGGATCAATTCACCCAGCCGCAGCGTACCCGCTACAGCATCATCCAGACCAAAACTGAAGATGAAGCGAAAGCGGTACTTGATGAGCTGAATAAAGGCGGTGATTTTGCTGCGTTAGCCAAAGAAAAATCTGCCGATATTATCTCTGCCCGTAACGGCGGCGATATGGGTTGGTTAGAAGATGCCACTATCCCGGACGAACTGAAAAATGCTGGTCTGAAAGAAAAAGGCCAACTCTCTGGTGTCATCAAATCTTCGGTCGGTTTCCTGATTGTACGTCTGGACGACATTCAGCCAGCGAAAGTGAAGTCGTTAGACGAAGTGCGTGACGATGTCGCGGCGAAAGTGAAACACGAAAAAGCCCTCGATGCGTACTACGCACTGCAGCAGAAAGTGAGCGATGCAGCAAGCAATGATACCGAGTCTCTGGCCGGTGCAGAGCAAGCTGCGGGCGTAAAAGCCACTCAGACGGGTTGGTTCAGCAAAGATAACCTGCCGGAAGAGTTGAACTTTAAGCCGGTTGCAGACGCTATCTTTAATGGCGGTCTGGTAGGTGAAAACGGCGCACCGGGCATCAACTCTGACATCATCACCGTAGACGGCGACCGCGCATTCGTGCTGCGCATCAGCGAGCACAAACCGGAAGCGGTGAAACCGTTGGCAGATGTTCAGGAACAAGTTAAGGCACTGGTTCAGCACAACAAAGCTGAACAACAGGCGAAAGTGGATGCTGAAAAACTGCTGGTTGATTTGAAAGCCGGCAAAGGTGCAGAAGCTATGCAGGCCGCCGGTCTGAAATTTGGCGAGCCGAAAACCTTAAGCCGTTCCGGTCGTGACCCGATTAGCCAGGCGGCGTTTGCACTGCCACTGCCAGCGAAAGACAAACCGAGCTACGGTATGGCGACCGATATGCAAGGTAATGTGGTTCTGCTGGCGCTGGATGAAGTGAAACAAGGTTCAATGCCGGAAGATCAGAAAAAAGCGATGGTGCAGGGTATCACCCAGAACAACGCACAAATCGTCTTTGAAGCTCTGATGAGTAACCTGCGTAAAGAGGCGAAAATCAAAATTGGCGATGCGCTGGAACAGCAATAATCCTGAAGCCGCCTCGCAAAAAAATGCTTTGCAGCTGTAACAAGAAAAGGTCGCTTTCGCGGCCTTTTCCATTTCTGAACATTGCCATTTGTTTCCTGTTTTCACTGCCGTTAAGGTGATTCCACTGTTAACAAACAAGGAGAAAACAGTATGAAACACGGAATTAAAGCACTGCTCATTACCCTGTCCCTGGCCTGTGCCGGAATGTCTCATAGCGCGCTGGCGGCAGCTCCTGCGGCGAAACCGACAACGGTAGAAACCAAAGCGGAAGCTCCTGCAGCACAAAGTAAAGCAGCAGTACCGACTAAAGCCAGTGACGAAGAAGGTACCCGGGTCAGCATTAATAATGCCAGCGCGGAAGAGTTAGCCCGCGCGATGAATGGCGTTGGCCTGAAGAAGGCGCAGGCGATTGTCAGTTATCGCGAAGAGTACGGTCCGTTTAAAACGGTGGAGGATCTCAAGCAGGTGCCGGGGATGGGCAATTCGCTGGTGGAACGTAATCTGGCGGTATTAACCCTGTAATTAATTTGCATAGTGGCAAATTTTTGCCAGACTGAAGAGGTCATACCAGTTATGACCTCTGCACTTATAACAGTTCTTATAACAACAACGTAAGGTTATTGCGCTATGCAAACACAAATCAAAGTTCGTGGATATCATCTCGACGTTTACCAGCACGTAAACAACGCCCGCTACCTTGAGTTTCTCGAAGAAGCCCGCTGGGATGGGTTGGAAAATAGCGACAGTTTTCAGTGGATGACGGCCCATAACATCGCCTTCGTCGTGGTCAATATCAATATTAACTATCGTCGCCCGGCGGTATTAAGCGACCTGTTAACCATTACCAGTCAGTTGCAGCAATTAAACGGTAAAAGCGGCATCTTAAGCCAGGTCATTACACTGGAGCCGGAAGGGCAGGTGGTCGCGGATGCGCTTATTACGTTTGTTTGTATTGATCTTAAAACGCAGAAAGCATTAGCTCTGGAAGGGGAATTGCGCGAAAAGCTGGAGCAGATGGTTAAGTAAACGTTTTGTGGTGCCGGATGCTCAAGCCGCATCCGGCGACACCCGGAATAATTACTTCAACCCGGTTTTCTGCTTCATCGCTGCCATCACCGTCGGTTTATCGGCCAGATAATGATGCAAACCGTTGGAGCGTAAATTACACGCCGCACAATGACCGCAACCGTCGCCTTTAATGCCGTTATAGCAGGTCAACGTTTCGTTACGGACTAAATCTAGTTTGCCGTAATAATCAGCCAGCGCCCAGGTTTCCGCTTTATCAATCCACATCAGCGGCGTTTCAAAACGAATATCTTTCGCCATGCCTAAACTGACGGCATGGTTTAGTGCTTTCACAAACTCATCGCGGCAATCCGGGTAACCGGAGAAATCCGTTTCGCAGACGCCGGTGATTACGGCTTCTGCTTTTACCTGATACGCATATATTGCCGCCAGTGTCAGGAACAAAATATTACGCCCAGGGACAAACGTATTCGGGATGCCATCAGCTTCAGGTTCATAATCAGGCACCGGAATGCTGTCACGCGTCAGGCTGCTGACCGCCAGTTCGTTGAGCAGCGTTACATCAAGAACCTTATGCGCGCGTGCCCCCAGTTTCAGCGCCAGTTCGCGTGCCACGTCGATTTCTGCGCGATGTCGCTGACCGTAATCGAACGTCACGCAATGGACTTCATCATATTGTTGTAATGCCTGCACCAGACAGGTGGTGGAATCCTGGCCTCCACTGAACACAACGACAGCACGTTTCATAGATAATCCTGCTTGAACAATAAAAGCGTTATGGTAACGCCTGCGATTAACCCGGACCAGCTATTCATTGCGACGGCGCGGGAAGCCAGGCTTCGGTAAATTCAAACCAGCCTCGCGGTGTCAGTCGCACACCGTTCACGCCGGGAGGGGCGCTAATGCGATAGTGATAGTTGAACAGCGGCGTCAGCGTCGCATCTGCCATTAACTGGCTAAAAACCGCTTTCAGGGCATTAAATCGGTTTTCCTCATCAGGCATTACTTGCACCGCGTCCAGTGTCGATTGCAAATGTGCATATGCTGGAGCGTCGAAAACATGTGGCCACAGCGGATCGCATCGCAGCCATTGCTCCAGGGTATATTCCGGCGCTTCGCCAATTAACCTGTCGCCCATCATGAGGTCTGCTTGTGTCAGCAGGGTCGTGTCGTCCCAGTTTTTTGCGTTATGAAAAATAATGTTAAGTTCACAGCCTTCCGCTGCCAGCGTCGCCTGTAAGCGTTCTGCCATGGTATGAAGTTCTATCGGCAGGTGGTACACCAGCGTCAAGGTTTCTGGTAGTTTGACGTCATCCGGTACTTGCCATTGCGGAATCGTCCAGCCTGGCAGTAATGCATGACTGGCGGTGATCAGGTTTTCTCCGACTTCTAACGTTTGTAATAAACCGGATTGATGAATAATGGAGATCACTTTTCGCGCCTGCCAGAGGGACAGTCGGGGACTTTTGCGCAACGTTAAATAGCAAAAACCTAAACTGATGCCACTACTGACCTGGCTGACCCGTTGCAGCTCTTCAGGTTTGCCGATAGTGATTTGCACGGGATGCCGACAACTGGTTCCCAAATCTTTTTCGAAAAGCGGCGGAGTTATCCAGTACTCAACCGCTTTAAGCAGCGGATGACGTAAATGGTAATAATCATGACTCTCCAGGCGCACCAGTTCCGCTGTGAATTGTGTTAAGCGAAAAGGACCAGTGCCGATCAGGGGGAATTGCGGATGCGCCAGATGGCAGCAGTAGCTCGCCAGCCGGTGCGCAAGCCAGTAATCGGGGCGATGTAAAAAGAAGGTCAGACACTGCGGATGGGTGACTTCAATACGCTTCACGCTAATAAATAATTGATGCAGTGCTGGCAGCTGTAACAGCATCAATAACCGCTGGTGTAAGTGTGAGGCTTTTACTGCATCGCCATTATGCCAGTGTAGGGTTGAGCGAAGATAAAAGTCCCAGCGTAACCCGTCAGCAGAGGTTTCCCAGTGATGCGCTAAATCGCCAATCGGGCGCTGGGTATGATTATCGAAGCGGGTCAGGCCGGAAAATATTTGCCCGGCGAGATGCTGCTCGGCACGGCCGGGCAAAAAGCCCGGTTGTAACGGTTCGAGCGGGCGATAGTAAGGAATACGCAACGTTGGCGTGTCGTTTTGCCATTGCCCGCCCATAAACGGCTGTAACAGAGTGCGCAGCTCACCCGGGGCCAGTTGCGCCAGCTCCAGCACATCTTGCTGCTTACCGGTTTCCAGTGCTTGTTCCATCATCGCATTGCGTAGCGATTCTGGCGTGACCAGAAAGCGTAGTTGACCGCGCTTTCCGCGTCCTGACTGCGCCTGCCACTCCAGCCATCCCGCCTCCTGTGCCTGGCGTAACAGCGTACGAACATGGCGTTCGCTGCAAAAACAGCGTTCGGCCAGTTCGCTGACGGTGACGGTTTGCGGCTTTCCGGCGGAAGGTTGCCACAGACGTTGATACTGGTTAAGACGGTTGAGCAGTCGCATATAAACCCGGAACAATATTATTTAACTATTCACTATTACTTCCGTATATATCAGGTGATACTCAATCACTATTAACCGTGTCACAGAGTGGAGAAAGAAATGGCTCGTCTGGCAGCATTTGATATGGACGGCACTTTATTGATGCCTGACCATCATTTAGGTGAGAAAACACTCTCTACTTTGGCACGACTGCGTGAACGCGACATTACCCTCACTTTCGCCACAGGTCGTCATGCGCTGGAGATGCAGCATATTCTCGGGGCGCTATCGCTGGATGCGTATTTGATTACCGGCAACGGAACGCGCGTGCATTCTCTGGAAGGTGAACTTTTACATCGTGATGATTTACCTGCGGATGTGGCAGAGCTGGTGCTGTATCAGCAATGGGATACCCGAGCTAGCATGCATATTTTCAATGACGATGGTTGGTTTACCGGAAAAGAGATCCCTGCGTTGTTGCAGGCATTTGTCTATAGCGGTTTTCGTTATCAGATAATCGATGTTAAAAAAATGCCACTCAATCGCGTCACCAAGATCTGCTTCTGTGGCGATCACGACGATCTTACACGCTTGCAGATCCAACTACACGAAGCATTAGGCGAGCGTGCACATTTGTGTTTTTCCGCGACGGATTGCCTCGAAGTGCTCCCGGTGGGCTGCAATAAAGGCGCTGCATTGACGGTGCTGACCCAACATTTAGGTTTATCGTTGCGCGATTGCATGGCCTTTGGTGATGCGATGAACGATCGCGAAATGTTAGGCAGCGTCGGTAGCGGCTTTATTATGGGCAATGCGATGCCGCAACTGCGCGCGGAGCTCCCTCATTTACCGGTGATTGGACATTGCCGAAATCAGGCGGTCTCTCACTATTTGACGCACTGGCTGGACTATCCACATCTACCTTATTCCCCCGAATAACGAGATCCCTTCCAGCACCGGGCAATTGCCCGGTTTTTTTTGCGTTGAATTTGTCATTTTGTGCCGTGGTGTTTAAACCGCACAGAATAAATTGTCGCGATTTCACCTTTAAAATAGAATTAAAAGAGAAAAAATTTCTCTGTGGAAGGGTTATGTTAGATAAAATTGACCGTAAGCTGCTGGCCTTACTACAGCAGGATTGCACCCTCTCTTTGCAGGCACTGGCTGAAGCCGTTAATCTGACAACCACGCCTTGCTGGAAGCGACTGAAACGGTTGGAGGATGACGGTATCCTTATCGGCAAAGTCGCCCTGTTGGACCCGGAAAAAATTGGCCTCGGTCTGACCGCCTTTGTGCTGATAAAAACGCAACATCACAGCAGCGAATGGTATTGCCGCTTTGTGACGGTGGTTACTGAAATGCCAGAAGTGCTGGGGTTCTGGCGCATGGCCGGGGAATACGATTATCTGATGCGCGTCCAGGTTGCCGACATGAAACGCTACGACGAGTTTTATAAGCGTCTGGTAAACAGCGTGCCGGGGCTGTCGGACGTCACTTCCAGCTTCGCGATGGAACAGATTAAATACACCACTTCTTTACCCATCGAATAAATATCCAGAATCAGGTCAGGACACTACGCGTGCGATTATTTGCTCAATTAAGCTGGTATTTCCGTCGGGAATGGCGTCGCTATCTCGGGGCTGTTGCCTTGCTTGTCATTATCGCGATGCTGCAACTGGTTCCGCCGAAAGTGGTTGGTATTGTTGTCGATGGCGTGACAGAACAACACTTTACTACCGGGCAGATCCTGATGTGGATCGCCACCATGGTGCTGATTGCAGTCGTGGTTTATCTCCTGCGTTACGTCTGGCGCGTATTGCTGTTTGGCGCGTCTTATCAACTGGCTGTTGAACTGCGTGAAGATTATTACCGTCAGCTAAGCCGGCAGCATCCTGAGTTTTACCTGCGTCATCGCACGGGTGACCTCATGGCTCGTGCGACCAATGACGTCGATCGGGTCGTGTTTGCCGCCGGAGAAGGGGTGCTGACGCTGGTGGATTCACTGGTGATGGGCTGCGCAGTGCTGATTATGATGTCAACGCAAATTAGCTGGCAGTTGACCTTATTTGCCCTGTTGCCGATGCCAGTGATGGCGATCATGATTAAGCGCAACGGCGATGCCTTGCATGAACGCTTTAAGCTGGCACAGGCGGCGTTTTCCAGTCTTAATGACCGCACCCAGGAAAGCCTCACCAGTATCCGCATGATCAAAGCCTTTGGTCTGGAAGATCGCCAGTCGGCGTTATTTGCCGCGGATGCCGAAGATACCGGCAAAAAAAACATGCGGGTGGCGCGTATTGATGCTCGTTTCGATCCGACCATCTATATCGCGATTGGTATGGCGAACTTGCTGGCGATTGGCGGCGGTAGTTGGATGGTGGTGCAGGGCAGTTTAACGCTGGGCCAGCTCACCAGTTTTATGATGTATTTAGGTCTGATGATTTGGCCGATGCTGGCGCTGGCATGGATGTTTAACATAGTGGAGCGTGGTAGTGCTGCGTACAGCCGTATTCGCGCGATGCTGGCGGAAGCGCCGGTGGTGAACGATGGTAGCGAACCCGTGCCAGAAGGTCGTGGTGAACTGGATGTAAATATTCGCCAGTTTATGTATCCGCAGACTGACCATCCTGCGCTGGAAAACGTCAATTTCGCCCTGAAACCCGGTCAGATGCTGGGTATCTGCGGGCCGACTGGTTCCGGCAAAAGTACCCTGTTGTCGCTCATTCAGCGTCATTTCGACGTCAGCGAGGGGGATATTCGCTTTCATGATATTCCTCTGACGAAGTTACAACTCGATAGCTGGCGTAGCCGCCTGGCGGTGGTCAGCCAGACGCCATTCCTTTTTTCCGACACCGTGGCGAACAACATCGCGCTGGGTTGCCCGAATGCCACACAGCAAGAGATTGAGCATGTCGCGCGGTTAGCCAGCGTACATGACGATATTTTGCGTCTACCGCAAGGTTACGATACAGAGGTGGGCGAGCGCGGCGTGATGCTTTCTGGTGGGCAAAAACAGCGTATCTCCATTGCTCGTGCGTTATTAGTCAACGCGGAAATCCTCATCCTTGATGATGCGCTTTCGGCGGTGGACGGACGCACAGAGCACCAGATCCTGCATAACCTGCGTCAGTGGGGGCAGGGAAGAACGGTAATCATCAGTGCCCATCGCCTTTCGGCACTGACGGAAGCCAGTGAAATTATTGTGATGCAGCACGGACATATCGCCCAGCGTGGCAATCATGATGTGCTGGCACAACAAAGCGGCTGGTATCGCGATATGTATCGCTATCAACAACTGGAGGCGGCGCTCGACGACGCTCCGGAAATTCGCGAGGAGGCCATCGATGCGTAGTTTTAGCCAACTGTGGCCGACTCTCAAGCGCCTGTTAGCGTACGGTTCGCCGTGGCGTAAACCGTTGGGGATCGCGGTCCTGATGATGTGGGTTGCGGCGGCGGCAGAAGTCAGCGGGCCGCTGCTTATCAGCTATTTTATCGACAATATGGTGGCGAAAAATAACCTGCCGTTGAAAGTGGTTGCCGGGCTGGCTGCTGCGTATGTTGGGCTACAACTGTTTGCCGCCGGGCTACATTACGCGCAGTCGCTGCTGTTTAATCGGGCGGCAGTAGGTGTAGTGCAACAGTTGCGTACCGACGTGATGGATGCTGCGTTACGCCAACCGTTGAGTGAGTTTGATACTCAGCCGGTCGGGCAGGTGATTTCCCGCGTTACCAATGATACTGAAGTGATCCGCGACCTCTACGTTACCGTAGTGGCAACGGTCCTGCGTAGCGCCGCCCTGGTGGGTGCGATGCTGGTGGCGATGTTTAGTCTCGACTGGCGAATGGCGCTGGTAGCGATAATGATTTTCCCGGTGGTGCTGGTGGTAATGGTGATATACCAGCGTTACAGCACGCCGATTGTCCGTCGTGTGCGCGCCTATCTGGCAGATATCAACGACGGCTTTAACGAAATCATCAATGGCATGAGCGTCATCCAGCAGTTCCGTCAGCAGGCGCGATTTGGCGAACGTATGGGTGAGGCCAGTCGTTCACACTATATGGCGAGGATGCAAACCCTGCGCCTCGACGGTTTTCTGCTGCGTCCGCTGCTGAGTCTGTTTTCATCGCTCATTCTTTGTGGCTTGTTGATGCTGTTTGGCTTCTCCGCCAGCGGTACCATTGAAGTGGGCGTACTGTATGCGTTTATCAGCTATCTTGGGCGGCTTAACGAACCCTTAATCGAACTGACCACGCAACAAGCGATGCTGCAACAGGCTGTTGTTGCTGGTGAGCGCGTGTTTGAGTTGATGGACGGGCCGCGCCAGCAATATGGCAATGATGATCGCCCGTTGCAGAGCGGCACCATTGAAGTCGATAACGTGTCATTTGCTTATCGCGATAACAATCTGGTGCTGAAGAATATTAATCTCTCTGTGCCTTCGCGTAACTTTGTGGCGCTAGTGGGGCATACCGGCAGTGGAAAAAGTACCCTCGCCAGTTTATTGATGGGCTATTACCCGCTAACGGAAGGTGAGATTCGCCTTGATGGTCGTCCATTAAGTTCGCTAAGTCACAGCGTGCTGCGCCAGGGCGTGGCGATGGTGCAACAAGATCCGGTGGTACTGGCGGATACCTTCCTCGCCAACGTGACGCTGGGACGTGATATCTCCGAAGAACGTGTCTGGCAGGCGCTGGAAACCGTGCAACTGGCGGAGCTGGCGCGCAGCATGAGTGATGGTATTTATACGCCGCTGGGCGAGCAGGGGAATAATCTCTCGGTTGGGCAAAAGCAACTGCTGGCACTGGCGCGCGTGCTGGTGGAGACGCCGCAAATCCTGATCCTTGATGAGGCAACCGCCAGCATTGACTCCGGTACTGAACAGGCGATTCAACACGCACTGGCGGCGGTGCGTGAACACACTACGCTTGTGGTGATTGCTCACCGCTTATCGACCATTGTCGATGCCGACACCATTCTGGTGCTTCATCGTGGGCAAGCCGTGGAACAGGGGACTCACCAGCAACTGCTGGCCGCCCAGGGGCGCTACTGGCAGATGTATCAACTGCAACTTGCGGGCGAAGAGCTGGCAGCCAGCGTGCGTGAAGATGAATCATTGAGCGCCTGAATAGCGCAATATTTCATCGTTGGTGCAAAAATGTAACGCACTGTGCACTGTCATAGTGCGTTTTTGTTTTCAATCTTCTTAACTTCCTGCTCTCTTTCTCGTTTTTCATTTCTGGCACACCGCTTGCAATACCTTATTTGTGTAGCAGAACCATTACCGAATTCTGACCGGAGGGGATCTATGAAGCTGGTGACCGTGATAATCAAACCATTCAAGCTGGAAGACGTTCGTGAAGCGTTATCTTCCATTGGTATTCAGGGCCTGACCGTCACCGAAGTGAAAGGTTTCGGGCGTCAGAAAGGGCATGCCGAGCTGTACCGGGGGGCGGAATACAGCGTCAACTTTCTGCCAAAAGTAAAAATTGATGTGGCGATTGCTGATGACCAACTCGATGAAGTGATCGATATCGTCAGCAAGGCGGCTTACACCGGAAAAATTGGCGACGGCAAAATCTTCGTCGCTGAATTGCAACGCGTCATTCGTATTCGTACCGGCGAAGCCGACGAAGCGGCGCTGTAATCTCTGGCACACAGCAACAGGAACGAAAAATGAAGATAGCGACGATAAAAACTGGGCTTGCTTCACTGGCGATGCTGCCGGGACTGGTAATGGCTGCACCTGCGGTGGCCGATAAAGCCGACAATGCGTTTATGATGATTTGTACTGCGCTGGTGCTGTTTATGACTATTCCGGGGATTGCCCTGTTTTACGGTGGGTTAATTCGCGGCAAAAACGTGCTGTCGATGCTGACGCAGGTGACGGTGACGTTTGCTCTGGTCTGCATTCTCTGGGTGGTTTACGGCTACTCGCTGGCGTTTGGTGAGGGCAACAACTTCTTCGGTAACATTAACTGGTTGATGCTGAAAAACATCGAACTGACGGCGGTGATGGGCAGCATTTATCAGTATATCCACGTGGCGTTTCAGGGATCGTTTGCCTGCATTACCGTCGGCTTGATCGTCGGGGCACTGGCGGAACGGATCCGCTTCTCAGCTGTGCTGATTTTCGTGGTGGTGTGGCTGACGCTTTCTTACATTCCGATTGCGCATATGGTCTGGGGCGGCGGTTTGCTGGCTTCTCACGGTGCGCTGGATTTTGCGGGTGGCACGGTGGTGCACATTAACGCCGCTATTGCAGGTCTGGTGGGCGCATATCTAATTGGCAAACGCGTGGGCTTCGGCAAAGAGGCGTTTAAACCGCACAACCTGCCGATGGTCTTCACCGGGACTGCCATTCTCTATATCGGTTGGTTTGGCTTTAATGCCGGGTCAGCGGGCATGGCGAATGAAATCGCAGCACTGGCATTTGTGAATACTGTGGTCGCAACGGCGGCGGCAATTCTTGGCTGGATCTTCGGTGAATGGGCGCTGCGCGGTAAGCCTTCACTGCTGGGGGCGTGTTCTGGCGCGATTGCCGGTCTGGTCGGCGTGACGCCAGCCTGTGGCTACATTGGTGTTGGCGGCGCGTTGATTATCGGCGTAGTCGCTGGTCTGGCGGGCTTGTGGGGCGTTACCATGCTCAAACGCTTGCTGCGGGTGGATGATCCCTGCGATGTCTTCGGTGTGCACGGCGTTTGTGGCATTGTCGGCTGTATCATGACTGGGATTTTTGCCGCCAGTTCGCTGGGCGGAGTGGGTTTTGCCGAAGGTGTGACGATGGGGCATCAGCTGCTGGTACAGCTGGAAAGTATTGCCATTACGATTGTCTGGTCTGGTGTGGTGGCTTTTATCGGCTACAAACTGGCGGATCTGACGGTTGGTCTGCGTGTACCGGAAGAGCAGGAACGAGAAGGGCTGGACGTCAACAGCCACGGTGAAAATGCCTATAACGCGTAATAAGCACTGCAAAAAACAGCCGGACGGTTTTCACCTCCGGCTGTTTTTTTAATTGTGATTACGCATTACCCCTTCCTGAACGGTCGAGGCAACCAGCACGCCGTCCTGGGTATAAAACTCACCGCGCACAAAGCCGCGTGCGCTGGACGCCGAGGTGCTCTCCACGCTATACAGCAGCCATTCATTCAAATTAAACGGGCGATGGAACCACATGGAATGGTCGATGGTTGCTATCTGAATCCCTGGTTCGAGAAAACCGATGCCGTGCGGCTGTAAAGCTACCGGCAGGAAATTAAGGTCAGAAGCGTAACCGAGCAGATACTGATGAACGCGCAGATCATCCGGTACGCTACCATTTGCGCGGATCCACACCTGACGATGTGGTTCTGCGACATGTCCTTTCAGTGGGTTATGAAACTCCACCGGACGGACTTCCAGCGGACGATCGCAGATGAATTTATCTTTCAGCACTGGCGGCAGCAGGTGCGCCAGCGATTGGGCGATTTGCGTTTCCGAAGGCAGGCCATCAGGCGCTGGCGCGGACGGCATTGTTTTTTGATGTTCGAAACCCGCTTCCGGAGCCTGGAAAGAGGCTGTCATATAGAAAATCGGTTTACCGTTTTGAATAGCAGCAACCCGGCGGGCGCTGAAGCTGTTACCGTCACGCAGCGTTTCGACATCATAAATAATCGGCTTCTTACTGTCGCCTGGGCGAAGAAAGTAGCTGTGAAACGAATGTACCAGCCGCTCTTCAGGGACGGTCTCTTTTGCAGCATACAAGGCCTGACCCACGACCTGGCCGCCAAACACCTGGCGTAAACCTAAATCTTCACTCTGGCCGCGAAAGAGTCCTTCCTCAATTTTTTCCAGATTTAACAATGTCAGTAAATTTTTTAGCGCCTGACTCATATAACTCTCCAGTAACAAAGCTGCCGCAGCAAGCCAAAGTGAGTTGAGTATAACGCAAATTTGCCACTGGTCCGATGGGTGCAATAGTCTGAATTACTAGCCAATTACAGGCAGAAATGCGTGATGTGTGCCACACTTGTTGACGTTACTATTTTGTTAACCACTCTTCCGGCGAGGAAAGTTAGCCCGCTGGTGCATTGATAATAAGGAGAAGTGAATGAAACTCGTGCACATGGTCAGTGGTTTAGCGGTTGCGATTGCGTTGGCGGCTTGCGCAGATAAAAGCGCGGATATTCAGACGCCAGCACCGGCTGCAAATACCTCTATTTCAGCAACACAGCAACCTGCTATCCAGCAACCGAATGTTTCCGGTACCGTCTGGATCCGTCAGAAAGTCGCACTGCCGCCTGATGCCGTGCTGACCGTGACACTTTCTGACGCGTCGTTAGCCGATGCACCGTCAAAAGTACTGGCGCAGAAAGCGGTGCGTACCGAAGGCAAACAGTCACCATTCAGCTTTGTTCTGCCATTTAACCCGGCAGATGTTCAGCCGAACGCGCGTATTCTGTTGAGTGCGGCGATTACCGTGAATGACAAACTGGTATTTATTACCGATACCGTTCAGCCGGTGATCAACCAGGGCGGAACTAAAGCTGACCTGACATTGGTGCCGGTGCAGCAAACCGCCGTGCCGGTTCAGGCCAGCGGGGGCGCAACGACTACCGTACCATCAACTTCACCAACCCAGGTGAATCCGTCTTCGGCAGTTCCAGCTCCTACGCAATATTAAGCGAAGTTAACCCTCTCCGCCCGGAGAGGGTTAGTAGTTCCAGCGATAACGCTGCAAGTCGATTTGCCCTCTTCCTGACACCATCACACCTTCTGCCAGTAATGCCTGTCGCTGACGCTGTAAATCCGGTCCGGTTAGCGAAATGGTGCCGTGGCGATTAACCACCCGATGCCAGGGCAAGGTGCTGCCTTCCGGGAGACGCTTTAACACACCACCCACCTGGCGCGCGGCGCGGGGCGAGCCCGCCAGTTTCGCCACATCACCGTAAGTGGTGACATAGCCTTCGGGAATAGCGGCTACGATTTGCCAGACGCGTTGGGGAAATGAATCTTCTTTTTCCATCTTTTCTTCCTGAGGTAATTTTTCAGCATAATCTGGAAAAACGCCCGAGTGAAGCCGCATTGCGCAAGAAACCAGCATCTGGCACGCAATGGGTTGCAATTAGCCGGGGCAGCAGTGATAATGCGCCTGCGCGTTGGTTCTCAACGCTCTCAATGGGGGCTCTGTTGGTTCTCCCGCAACGCTACTCTGTTTACCAGGTCAGGTCCGGAAGGAAGCAGCCAAGGCAGATGACGTGTGTGCCGGGATGTAGCTGGCAGGGCCCCCACCCATTTCTGCCTCCCCCCGTTTCGTCAAAAAATCCCAACATGGCTAAACTTTAACCACAACTGACGTCGCAAGAATTGTCTGGCTGCGCAGTACGCTTCGGAGGTATGTCTGATGAAGTATGTTGATGGTTTTGTGGTTGCCGTTCCTGCCGATAAAAAGGATGCCTATCGGGAAATGGCCGCTAAGGCCGCGCCATTGTTTAAAGAGTTTGGCGCGCTTCGTATTGTCGAATGCTGGGCCAGCGATGTACCGGATGGCAAAGTGACCGATTTTCGTATGGCGGTGAAAGCGGAAGAGAATGAAGAGGTTGTCTTTAGCTGGATTGAATACCCTTCAAAAGAGGTCCGCGACGCTGCTAATCAAAAGATGATGTCGGACCCACGGATGAAGGAGTTCGGCGAGTCCATGCCGTTTGATGGCAAGCGAATGATCTATGGCGGATTCGAGTCAATCATCGACGAATAGGTAGCGTGACGGGCTGTGCGGCGTGCCGTCAGCCCAAAAATTCACAAATGTTGCTCGGCCCAGCGTAAGAAATCCTCTTTCGGTAATGCCTTGCTATAGAGCCAGCCCTGGCCGTAGTGCACGCCATGCTGGCGTAGCCACTCTTCTTGTTTACTGGTTTCGATTCCCTCCGCTACCATTTTCAGTTTCAGTGTTTTTGCCATTTCGATGATATGTGGCGTGACATTTTTATATTCCAGCGCATCAACGAAAGATTTATCGATCTTCAGAATGTCGACATCCAGATCCTGTAAATAGCTTAAACTTGAATACCCCGTACCAAAATCATCGAGATAAATTTCATGGCCCGCCTCCCGGTAGCGAGAAATTATCGGGGCGCTGGTTTTCGGATCGGCAAACTCGCGTTCAGTGAGTTCAAGCGCGATCTGTCTGGGATTAACCTGATAGTGATTGATCATTTCACGCAGCAATTGCGGGATTTTTTCCGAGGTGAGCACGGTGGATTCAAGATTGATCGAAATATGCTGCTGCGGATGCTGACGCAGCCAGTCGCCCATATCTTCAAAGACACTTTTTATAATCAGTAGCGTCAACGGCTCAGAAAGCCCCGTTTGCTGTGCCAGCGGAATAAAACTATCTGGTGACAACCAACTACCGTCTGTCTGCGGCCAGCGCGCCAGTGCCTCAGCACCGACAATTTTTCCATTGGCTAAGGAGACAATCGGCTGATAGTGCACGCAAATATCACGATTTTCGATAGCATCCTGCAGCCGATGATGCGGTGACTGGATACGGCGCAAAATACGCAGCACAAACATCGCTGCCAGCAGGCCAATCACCAACCCGAGCGGTAACCAAATAAAGACTTGCCGATGCCAGCCTTTCTGCAACATTTTCGTTGAAGCCCAGGTGATGATCGAAATATTCATCTCCGGGAAGGGCTGGATATCGTAAATAATTCCATTATTTTCGATATGCTCACCGGGTGTTTTTTGTAGCCTGGTAATAATTCCCTGAGCAATTTCATCGCTGCTGGTTATGACAACATTATGGGCATTGCCAATAATGGCGGCATCAATTTGCCATGAGCTATAGGGAATGACATCAATAAAGGAAGCGGGGTCGATCATGACGACATAATGTGCCGTTCCTATAGCGACCATGTAACGGATAATGCCTAAATCGTTATGCGATGTTAACCAGACCCGATAACCATCTTTCGAAATTTTACCTGGCTCGGGGAAGGCATCGGGTGGGCTTTCATGCTCCAGAGACGAACACTGGGGAACGTTGTTATCGATATAGACCACTTCCTGAATATAGCGATAGCTGTAAGATACCCGACGCATTTTCATGAGATGGGCTGCGCTACAGGCCGCACCTTGCCACCTTTCCAGCTCCTGCAGAGCATCTTTCCCTTGTATCGCCACCTTATTGGCCCGAATAGCGACGCGGGAGGAATAAGTATTCAGCTCTTCAATAAACGATGTTTGTACTTGCTGATGGGCCAGCCAGATGCTTAAGCCGACAGGCAGTAATACTGAAAGAATCAGTACTCCCGAAATCAGGCTGACCAGATGTCGTGTTCTCACCAGCATATCCTTATTAACACAGTGTAGGGAAAGTATATCTGATTGTGGAAAAAGGCTGGCAGGAGATAAGGAGGTAGAGCTGGTATTTCATGAAGCGATGGGTGGAAACGATCGTTGTCATTTGACCAGGCGTAGAGCTTTACGCCTGGTATGTAATCCTAACTTAAGATGTTGATTCGGCGCGAGCGAGGGTAAAAATATCGTAAAAAGACAGTTCACCTTTACGGACGATCATTTTTTGCAGTTGTTCTTTATGAACATCCGCGACACGCGGAGAGTTCAAGATGGCTTCAACCAGCGCGGCAGGTACAAAGCGCGTGTTGTACCATTCGCCGTTATAGCAAACGCGGAAATCAAGCACGTCGATATCTTCATAGCGGTAGCGTGGGTAGACATCGAAAAAGAAGAAACCATTAAGCAGGATAAATAATACAACCAGTAGCCAGACAGAGCCTGACAGCGTTTCGGACTGCAACATCACCGCCAGGGTGGCAAAAAAAGCAACGTACATACCGATAAACAGCCCCGGATGTTTACGGATAAAACTGATACTAAAGCGGGGTTTGTTGTCGCGTTTTTCGCGGGTATTCAGAGACTCAATCGTTTCGGTCAGCAGGCGTTGTATTTCGGTCATCGTTTGCCTTCGTGGTATCTGCAACTTTCCAGGGAACACCCTATTTTAACGTGGGAATAGTAGAGGGAAAGTAACAGATTTGCCACGATTTTGCATAACAGTTGCGAAAAACAGGTTACAATTTTTTAATGATTCTGGCTGGATTACCGCCCACGACAACATTGTCCGGGACATCTTTTGTGACAACTGCACCTGAGGCTACCACGACGTTATCACCAATGGTCACACCAGGGTTAATGACTGCGCGTCCGCCAATCCAGACGTTATTACCGATGGTGACGGGTTTCCCCAGTTCAACACCGCTATTACGTGCTACAGGGTCGATGGGATGTGTTGCCGTGTAGATATGAACACCTGGCGCTAACATACAGTTATCACCGATGCGAATAGGGCAGACATCAAGCATCACGCAATCGAAGTTGGCGAAAAAATTATTGCCGAGAAAAATGTTATAGCCATAGTCACAGCGAAACGTTGGCTCAATATAAGCCTCTGTCACCTGACCGAATAATTCAGCGAGAATTTGCTGGCGTAATGTTTCCTCTTCCGCCAGGGAATGATTGTATCGGTGAATAAGCTGACGAGCGCGCAGGCGATCGCGAGATAACGTCTCATCTGCCGAGCGATACAACTCACCAGCAATCATCTTTTCTTTTTCTGTGCTCATTACTGACCTCCGGTTGCTGAAAATGCGGCAACACAGTAAGACGAAAAGTCAGTGAAGAGAACGTTCCCATTACGTCTGTGTGATGAAGATCACATAGGGTGCGCCTTCATGGCGATAAAGTATAAAATTCTTAATAAACAGCTGGTTATAGCTCCGAAAGCCAATTATTTATTAGCGAATAAATTTCCATACTGAGGAAGGGATCTTGTCGTACAGTTTATTCATAGTCAATTCGGCGAGGCGGTGATCTGCGGCTGAGTAAAATACCGCCAGTTCATTATCTGATAATTCGTATTTATTTTTCTCGATAACACGCTCCAGCGTGTCAATTGTCTGGCAACGACGCAAACGCATTAAATAATCGGTTTTCGTTAAAGGTTTTTCGGACATACTTCTACCCATGGTTGTAATAATTCTAACAAGATAAACTCGCAGGATTCTCTTTCGTCGCATTGACAAAACAACGGAATAGTCGATTACCTGACTTCCGCCATTTTTGAAGATCCTGCATATTAATACCATAACTACTGAACAACATAAAGGTGTCATCCAGATATTCGTCGATCTGCTCAATGAGCTTATTGTCTTCATTATACTTAATTTTGTAATTAAGTGCGAAGGTCGCAATATGCTCAATCAGTTCATTCAACTGGAGGTTGATCGCCGAGGTTGGGTCGTTAACCCAGCCATGGTTGCTTTCTTCAAGGTTTGCAAGGCAATCATGATACAGGGTTTCACAGAGAAACTTAAGCTGTGCGATATCATGTCTTTTGGGTGAGTATTCATCCATAACGCGTCCCCTTCTTAGCGGTTGAACTAACGGACACCTTTCGGGATGGAAAAAACTTACTGACCTGGACTTGCCCTCTCGTTTGTTAGCTTAACTATAAGCCACTCTTTGCAGGTTTTCATCGCATTATTACGAAAAATTACAAATAGGAAGGAAGCGGGATAGGACTCATTTTTTCATACTAGCACCAACCCGCTGCAGGTAAAAGCAGTTTGCTCGAACTGTTCATAACATTTCAAGATTATCGCCTGATGAAATTGGTCACACTAATACCAGGAATGCTCTGAATATGTCGTAATAACCGAGGAATGAATAAAGAATTACCGCAAATAATTAAGAAAAGCCTCTAAATGATTATGGATTATTAAATCTATTAGCCCTGCTTAATATAAATTAACTAACAATCAGTATTTTTTATGAATTTTATGCGAAGTTAATACTGGTTTTCATATGAGATTCTGAGTTGATTGTTCAGTTCCCCATTCAACTCGTAGGTTATGCATCTAAAAAAGGCCGCTTGCGCGGCCTTAGTGATTACACGTTGTATCAATGATGATCGACAGTATGGCTGTGCTCGATATCTTCATTCTTGCGGCTAAAGCGGCGGCGAACCACCACAAAGAATACCGGGACGAAGAAGATTGCCAGTACCGTTGCGGTCACCATCCCGCCCATTACACCGGTACCTACTGCGTTCTGCGCGCCGGAACCAGCACCAGTACTGATAACCAGCGGCATAACGCCGAGGATAAACGCCAGCGAGGTCATCAGGATCGGACGTAAACGCATCCGCACCGCATCAAGCGTCGCTTCAATCAGACCTTTACCTTCTTTATCCATCAAGTCTTTGGCGAATTCGACGATAAGTATCGCGTTCTTCGCCGACAACCCAATGGTTGTGAGCAGGCCTACCTGGAAGTACACGTCATTGGTCAGGCCACGGAAGGTGGCTGCCAGCAAGGCACCGATAACCCCCAGCGGAACGACCAGCATAACGGAGAACGGAATCGACCAGCTCTCGTACAGCGCCGCCAGACACAGGAACACGACAATCAACGAAATCGCGTATAGTGAAGGTGCCTGGTTGCCGGAGAGACGTTCCTGATAGGACATCCCCGTCCAGTCATAGCCAACACCGGTAGGCAGTTTACTCGCCAGTTGTTCCATCAGCTCCATTGCTTCACCGGTACTTTTACCCGGTGCTGCCTGGCCTAAGATTTCCATGGATGGCAGGCCGTTGTAACGTTCCAGACGCGGCGAACCGTACTCCCAACGAGAAGAGGAGAACGCCGAGAACGGCACCATCTGACCATCAGCAGCACGAACATACCAGTCGCCGATATCATCCGGCAGCATACGGTATTTCGCTTCTGACATGACGTAAACTTTCTTCACACGACCGCGGTCGATAAAGTCGTTCACATAGCTACCGCCCCATGCAGCGCCCAGAGTGGTGTTAATGTCGTTGATAGAAACACCCAGCGCCTGCGCTTTTTCCTGGTCGATATCAATCTTAAACTGCGGGGTATCTTCCAGACCGTTTGGACGTACGCTGGTCAACATATCAGGGTGCTTCGCTGCTTCTGCAAGCAGCTGGTTACGCGCCTGAGTCAGTTTTTCGTGACCAAGGCCAGCCTGGTCAATCAGCTCAAAGTCAAAGCCGGTTGCAGTACCCAGTTCCACGATTGCGGGCAGGTTAAAGGCGAAAACCATCGCATCTTTGATTTGCGAGAAAGCGCGTGTTGCACGCATGGTAATCGCTTCAACTTTGTTTTCTTCGCCCGGACGATCGGCCCAGTCCTTCAAGGAAACGAACGCAATACCGGTATTCTGACCTCGTCCCGCAAAGCCGAAGCCGTTAACGGCGAACACCGACTCAACGTTGTTCTTTTCTTTGGTCAGATAGTAATTCGTTACCTCATTGAGCACTTTCTGCGTACGTTCCTGCGTTGCACCTGCTGGCAGCTGAACCATGGTCATAAATACGCCCTGGTCCTCATCTGGCAAGAAGGAGCTTGGCAGACGCACAAACAGATAGGCCATGCCGACCACGATGATTAGATACAGCACCAGGTAACGCCCCGTACTGCGCAGAATACCGCCTACGCTGTCGGTGTAGTGGTGCGTGCTCTTCTCGAACATGCGGTTAAACCAGCCGAAGAAGCCTTTTTTACCTTCTCCGTGATCGCCTTTGGCAATCGGTTTCAGCATGGTGGCACAAAGAGCCGGAGTCAGAATCAACGCCACCAGTACCGACAGCGCCATTGCTGAAACAATGGTAATAGAGAACTGACGATAGATAGCACCAGTAGAACCGCCAAAGAAGGCCATCGGTACGAATACCGCCGACAGTACCATCGCGATACCGACCAGAGCGCCCTGAATCTGCCCCATCGACTTACGGGTGGCTTCTTTTGGCGGCAAACCTTCTTCCGCCATCACACGCTCAACGTTTTCTACCACAACGATGGCGTCATCCACCAACAGGCCGATGGCGAGCACCATCCCGAACATTGTTAGCGTGTTTATCGAGAAGCCAAAGGCGGCAAGGACGGCAAAGGTCCCAAGCAATACCACCGGTACGGCAATGGTCGGAATCAACGTCGCGCGGAAGTTCTGCAAGAACAGATACATAACCAGGAACACGAGGATGATCGCTTCGACCAGCGTTTTTACCACTTCGTGAATAGAGATTTTCACGAACGGTGTGGTGTCGTACGGGTAAACAATTTTCAGACCCGACGGGAAGAACGGTTCCATCTTCGCCAGTTCAGCACGGATTGCCGCAGCGGTATCCAGCGCGTTCGCGCCCGTCGCCAGCTTGATCCCCAGACCAGAAGCCGGTTGGCCGTTAAACTCTGCGATGATGTCGTAGTTCTCACCACCCAGCTCAATTTTCGCGACGTCACGCAGCAGCACGCGGGAACCATCCTGATTCACTTTCAGCAGGATTTTGCCGAACTCTTCAGTAGAGGTCAGACGCGTCTGAGCAATAATAGAGGCGTTAAGCTGTTGGCCTTTCACCGGCGGCGTACCACCGAGCTGACCCGCCGCAACCTGGGCGTTCTGCGCTTTGATGGCGGTAATGACATCAACCGGCGTTAGCTGGAATTTGTTCAGTTCATTCGGGTTCATCCAGATACGCATCGCATACTGTGAACCGAACAGCTGAACGTCACCCACGCCCGACGTACGGCTGATGGCGTCTTTCATATTCGCCGCCACGTAGTCGGAGATATCCTCCTGCGTCATGGTGCCATCGGTGTTGATAACGCCGACAACCATCAGGAAGCTACTGGACGATTTCTCAACGCTCACCCCTTGCTGCTGTACTTCTTGCGGCAGCAACGGCATTGCCAGCTGCAGTTTGTTCTGCACCTGAACCTGCGCGATATCCGCATCAGTACCAGACTCAAAGGTCAGGGTGATCTGCACGGTACCCGTGGAGTCACTGTTAGAGGACATGTACATCAGGTTATCGATACCATTCATATTCTGTTCGATAACCTGTGTCACCGTGTCCTGCACTGTTTTCGCATCAGCGCCAGGGTAGGAGGCGGAGATCGTTACTGCCGGCGGAGCAATCGTAGGATATTGCGCCACCGGCAGTTTGAGGATCGCCAGCCCCCCTGCCAACATGATGATAATGGCGATCACCCACGCAAAAATCGGGCGATCGATAAAGAAATTAGGCATGTCTTAACGGCTCCTGTTTAAGTTAAGACTTGGACTGTTCAGGCTGAGTACCGCTTGCGGCTTGCTGGTTATTATCAGCGGTAACTTCTTGTGCTTTTACCTGGACACCAGGACGCACTTTCTGCAGCCCACTTATTACTACGCGATCGCCTGCTTTCAGACCTTCTGTCACCAGCCACTTATCGCCAATAGCCTGGCTTGCAACGATCGGACGGGTTTCCACTTTGTCATCCGCGCCTACCACCAGTACGGTAGCATCGCCACGCGGCGTACGGGTTACACCTTGTTGCGGGACTAAAATGGCGTTTGGATTAAGCCCTTCTTCCAGACGTGCGCGCACGAACATACCCGGCAGCAGAGTGTGATCCGGGTTCGGGAAGATAGCGCGTAGGGTGATAGACCCGGTGGTCTGATCGACAGTAACGTCAGAGAACTCCAGCGTACCGTCCTGTGGGAACTTAATGCCGTCACTGGTGATCAGCGACACTTTGGCTTTGCCGTTCTCTTGTTTCAGCGTGCCATTTGCCAGTTCCTGTTTCAGGCGCAGGAAGTCGTTGCTGGACTGAGTCACATCAACGTAGATCGGATCAAGTTGCTGCACGGTTGCCAGCGCAGTCGCCTGACCGTTTTGCACCAGGGCACCTTCCGTCACGTTTGACTTACCAATGCGGCCGCTAATTGGAGAGGTGACTTTGGTGTAAGCCAGATTGATACGCGCAGTTTCAACGGCAGCTTTCGCCGCAGTTACCGCGGCATTCGCCTGTTGCGCATCAGCCAGAGCCTGATCGTACTCTTGCTTACTGATGTACTGCGTACCCAGCAGTTTCTGATAACGATTCACCGTCAATTGCGCGATATTGGCTGCAGCCTGGGCTTTCGCTAAATCGCCTTTCGCACTGTCGTATGTCGCCTGATAGGTCGCAGGATCAATCTGATAGAGAGAGACACCTGCTTCGATGTCGCTACCTTCTTTGAAATTACGCTTCAGGATAATCCCGCTAACTTGAGGACGAACTTCTGCGATCCGGTAGGCACTGGTGCGACCCGGAAGCTCGGTTGTGATCTGCAGAGGTTCAGTTTTGACTGTAACTACGCCAACGGCGGGCATCTGCTGGCCACCTTGTTGGGCCTGTTTGTCGTCACATCCTGTTAGGGCTAAGCTGCCTGAGAGCATCAGAACGACCGCCAGAGGCGTAAACCCTCTGTTTTTGTTCATATGTAAACCTCGAGTGTCCGATTTCAAATTGGTCAATGGTCAAAAGTTAATAAACCCATTGCTGCGTTTATATTATCGTCGTGCTATGGTACATACATTCACAAATGTATGTAAATCTAACGCCTGTAAATTCACGAACATATGGCACGAAAAACCAAACAAGAAGCGCAGGAAACGCGCCAACACATCCTCGATGTGGCTTTACGTCTTTTCTCACAGCAGGGGGTATCATCCACCTCGCTGGGCGAGATTGCAAAAGCAGCTGGCGTTACGCGCGGTGCAATCTACTGGCATTTTAAAGACAAGTCGGATTTGTTCAGTGAGATCTGGGAACTGTCAGAATCCAATATTGGTGAACTAGAGCTTGAGTATCAGGCAAAATTCCCTGGCGATCCACTCTCAGTATTAAGAGAGATATTAATTCATGTTCTTGAATCCACGGTGACAGAAGAACGGCGTCGATTATTGATGGAGATTATATTCCACAAATGCGAATTTGTCGGAGAAATGGCTGTTGTGCAACAGGCACAACGTAATCTCTGTCTGGAGAGTTATGACCGTATAGAACAAACGTTAAAACATTGTATTGAAGCGAAAATGTTGCCTGCGGATTTAATGACGCGTCGCGCAGCAATTATTATGCGCGGCTATATTTCCGGCCTGATGGAAAACTGGCTCTTTGCCCCGCAATCTTTTGATCTTAAAAAAGAAGCCCGCGATTACGTCGCCATCTTACTGGAGATGTATCTCCTGTGCCCCACGCTTCGTTACCCTGCCACTAACGAATAACCCTGAATCTGACTCCAGGATTTTTCCTGGACATTTTCGCCGTTGCTATTCTGGTTCATTGCGTCGTGATATTCTTGCGGTTTGACTTTTTCAGGTCGTTCTTCAGGTTCAGAAACCTTCATTCATCATGACTATGTTCCAGTATTACAAACGATCACGGCATTTTGTTTTTTCAGCATTCATTGCTTTTGTTTTGGTCTTGTTATGCCAGAATGCGGCGTTTGCGCGGGCGCCATCGAATGGTGATCTGCCGACAAAAGCGGACCTGCAGGCACAACTTGACTCACTGAATAAACAAAAAGATCTTTCTGCTCAGGACAAACTGGTGCAGCAGGATCTGACAGATACATTAGCCACCCTCGATAAAATCGATCGCATAAAAGAAGAGACAGTTCAGCTACGGCAAAAAGTCGCTGAAGCGCCGGAAAAAATGCGTCAGGCGACCGCGGCGTTAACAGCACTTAGCGATGTCGATAACGACGAAGAAACGCGCAAAATTCTGAGCACGCTTTCGTTGCGCCAGCTGGAAACTCGCGTTGCCCAGGCGCTGGACGATTTGCAAAACGCACAAAACGATCTGGCGTCTTATAACAGCCAGCTGGTTTCGTTACAGACGCAGCCCGAACGCGTGCAAAATGCGATGTATAACGCTTCGCAGCAGCTGCAACAAATTCGCAGCCGCCTGGATGGCACTGATGTCGGCGAGACTGCCTTACGTCCCAGCCAGAAAGTGTTAATGCAGGCTCAGCAGGCTTTGCTGAATGCCGAGATTGACCAGCAGCGTAAAAGCCTGGAAGGGAACACCGTCTTACAGGATACCTTGCAAAAGCAGCGTGATTACGTGACGGCGAACAGTGCTCGTCTGGAACACCAGTTGCAACTGTTGCAAGAAGCGGTAAACAGTAAGCGCCTGACCTTAACCGAAAAAACGGCGCAGGAAGCCGTCTCTCCGGATGAAGCTGCACGTATTCAGGCTAATCCGCTGGTGAAGCAGGAACTGGAAATTAACCAGCAGTTAAGTCAGCGTCTGATTACCGCGACTGAAAACGGTAATCAGTTGATGCAGCAAAACATTAAAGTCAAAAACTGGCTGGAGCGGGCGCTGCAATCGGAACGCAATATTAAAGAGCAGATTGCCGTCCTGAAGGGCAGCCTGCTGTTGTCTCGTATCCTTTACCAGCAACAACAAACGCTGCCCTCGGCGGATGAACTGGAAAACATGACCAACCGCATCGCGGATTTGCGTCTCGAACAGTTTGAAGTCAACCAGCAGCGTGATGCGCTCTTCCAGAGTGATGCGTTCGTTAACAAGCTGGAAGAAGGCCACGCCAACGAAGTTAACAGTGAAGTTCATGACGCATTACTCCAGGTTGTGGATATGCGTCGCGAACTGCTGGATCAGCTTAATAAACAGTTGGGTAACCAGTTGATGATGGCCATTAACCTGCAAATCAACCAGCAGCAGTTAATGAGCGTGTCGAAAAACCTGAAATCGATCCTGACTCAGCAAATCTTTTGGGTGAACAGTAACCGTCCAATGGACTGGGACTGGATCAAAGCGTTCCCACAAACGCTGAAAGATGAATTTAAGTCGATGAAGATCACGGTAAACTGGGAAAAAGCCTGGCCTGCCGTCTTTATCGCTTTCCTCGCTGGTTTACCACTGCTATTAATTGCCGGGCTGATCCACTGGCGTCTGGGATGGCTGAAAGCGTATCAACAAAAACTGGCTTCCGCTGTGGGTTCCCTGCGTAACGACAGCCAGCTCAACACACCAAAAGCGATCCTTATCGACCTGATCCGTGCGCTGCCGGTGTGCCTGATTATTCTCGCGGTTGGTCTGATTCTGCTAACCATGCAGCTCAACATCAGCGAACTGCTGTGGTCGTTCAGTAAAAAACTGGCGATTTTCTGGCTGGTGTTTGGCCTGTGCTGGAAGGTACTGGAGAAAAATGGCGTTGCCGTGCGTCACTTCGGCATGCCGGAACAGCAGACCAGCCACTGGCGTCGGCAAATTGTCCGCATCAGTCTCGCGTTGCTGCCTATCCATTTCTGGTCTGTGGTGGCAGAACTTTCCCCGCTGCATCTGATGGATGATGTGCTGGGGCAGGCGATGATTTTCTTCAACTTGCTGCTGATTGCCTTCCTGGTGTGGCCGATGTGCCGCGAAAGCTGGCGTGATAAAGAGTCGCACACCATGCGACTGGTCACCATTACCGTACTGTCGATTATCCCGATTGCGTTGATGGTGCTGACCGCCACGGGTTATTTCTACACCACGCTGCGCCTCTCCGGGCGTTGGATTGAAACCGTTTATTTGGTGATCATCTGGAACCTGCTGTACCAGACGGTATTGCGCGGCTTAAGCGTAGCGGCGCGGCGTATCGCCTGGCGTCGTGCGCTGGCGCGTCGGCAGAATCTGGTGAAAGAGGGCGCAGAAGGGGCTGAACCGCCGGAAGAACCCACCATTGCACTGGAGCAGGTTAACCAGCAGACGCTGCGTATTACCATGTTGCTGATGTTTGCGCTGTTCGGTGTCATGTTCTGGGCGATTTGGTCAGATTTGATTACCGTGTTCAGCTATCTCGACAGCATTACGCTCTGGCATTACAACGGCACTGAAGCTGGCGCTGCGGTGGTGAAAAACGTCACCATGGGCAGTCTGTTGTTTGCGATTATCGCCTCAATGGTAGCCTGGGCGTTGATTCGCAACCTGCCTGGTTTGCTGGAAGTATTGGTGCTCTCGCGACTGAATATGCGCCAGGGCGCGTCGTATGCCATTACTACCATCCTTAACTACATCATCATTGCCGTTGGTGCGATGACGGTGTTCGGATCGCTGGGTGTCTCGTGGGATAAACTCCAGTGGCTGGCGGCGGCATTATCCGTAGGTCTTGGTTTTGGTTTACAAGAGATCTTCGGTAACTTCGTCTCCGGTTTGATTATCCTGTTCGAACGTCCGGTGCGCATTGGCGATACGGTAACCATTGGTAGCTTCTCGGGGACGGTAAGTAAGATTCGTATTCGTGCGACAACGATTACCGATTTCGATCGCAAAGAAGTGATCATCCCGAACAAAGCGTTTGTTACCGAGCGTCTGATCAACTGGTCGTTAACCGACACCACCACGCGTCTGGTGATCCGCCTGGGCGTGGCCTATGGCTCCGATCTGGAAAAAGTGCGTAAAGTGTTGCTGAAGGCGGCGACTGAGCACCCAAGGGTGATGCACGAACCCATGCCGGAAGTCTTCTTTACGGCGTTTGGTGCCAGCACGTTGGATCACGAGCTGCGCCTGTACGTGCGTGAACTGCGTGACCGCAGTCGTACTGTCGATGAGCTGAACCGTACTATTGATCAGCTGTGCCGTGAAAACGACATCAACATTGCCTTTAACCAGCTTGAAGTGCATCTGCACAACGAGAAGGGCGATGAGGTGACGGAAGTAAAACGCGACTACAAAGGCGACGATCCGACACCAGCGGTTGGGTAATAACCAAAGGGGGCGACATTTAGTTGCCCCGAGATTACTGACAAAGTGCGCGTTGTTCATGCCGGATGCGGCGTGACCGCCTTATCCGGCCTACGAAACCGCAAGAATTCAATATATTGCAGGAGCGGTGTAGGCCTGATAAGCGTAGCGCATCAGGCAGTTTTGCGTTTGCCCGCAATCTTAGGGGACATTTAGCGGCCCCATTTATTTCTCACTTTTCCGCCTCATCATCGCGCGTTAATTTCTTTTCATAATCGCGTTTTACAATATCCAGCGCACGCAGCACGGTGCGCGCTGGGATCTGATTTTCTTCCAGCAGCACAATCAAATCGACAGCCAGTTTGACATCGTCAGGGGCATTTTCCAGTGACATACTCTCTCCATTGCTAGCGGGTTAAACGCGCTAACCTGTTTTCGATTTTTTCCAGCGCATGGCGGCAGCGTGCCAGGCGCGCTTCATAAGCTTCTACTTCACGATGCAGCGTTTGCTGTTCCACGAGATCGGTCACCCGCGCCAGGCGGGCTTTACGTTCGGCAACCATCTCACGAAGTCGCCGCTCAAAATCCTGATGCTGAATACGTTTACGCTGCCAGCGGGCAATTTTCGGTGGCGCACTGTCCCACTCGCGCAATGACCAGGCGGAGGCTTCACGCGCGATGGCTTCCAGTTGTGCAGCCAGATGTTCCGCCAGCCAGGCCACTTGCGGCAGCTGTTGCTGCTCAACCGCATGACGAAGCGCAGCCAGATTATCGCCCGCCTCATCGAGACAAGCCTGTAGTGTTGTCGCACGGGTCTGAAAAAGGTGCCTGTCAAAACGGGCACTTAGCGTGGCAAATTGCGCTACCGGGGCACAACGCTGACGCAGCGTGGCGAGCTGTCCTTCCAGTTTTTCCAGCAGCAGGGCGGTTTTCACGATAAGACCTCAATGAAAATGATAATTGTTATGCTAAAGTAGCCACTCTGTAAGCTGACAACACTCAATATGCAACGAATCATTTTAATCATCATTGGCTGGCTGGCGGTAGTGCTGGGTACGCTAGGCGTGGTATTACCGGTATTACCGACGACGCCGTTTATCCTGCTGGCGGCCTGGTGCTTTGCCCGTTCTTCCCCGCGCTTTCACGCCTGGTTGCTGTACCGCTCATGGTTTGGCAGCTATCTACGTTTCTGGCAGAAACATCATGCGATGCCGCGCGGCGTCAAACCGCGGGCGATTTTGCTTATTTTGCTCACGTTTGCCATTTCTTTGTGGTTCGTCCAGATGCCATGGGTGCGCATCATGTTGCTGGTAATTCTCGCCTGTTTGCTTTTTTATATGTGGCGAATTCCGGTGATTGATGAAAAGCAAGAAAAGCACTGAAGCACAACAATCGCAGTTGCAATTATTGCGTACAGCCAGTACATTCTGGCGTTTTCGAGCACAGGCGCAGGCGGTCAAAGGTTAAACAACTGTTACTTTTGATACGTTTAAAACGCGCCGTGAGTACCACCGTAACAAGCAGGCATACACTTATGACCGCGACTGCACAGCAGCTTGAGTATCTCAAAAATAGCATCAAAAGCATTCAGGACTACCCAAAACCCGGCATTCTTTTCCGTGATGTCACCAGCTTACTGGAAGACCCGAAAGCTTACGCTCTCAGCATCGACTTGCTGGTTGAGCGTTACAAAAATGCGGGCATTACCAAAGTTGTCGGCACCGAAGCGCGTGGCTTCTTGTTTGGCGCTCCGGTAGCTCTGGGTCTGGGCGTTGGCTTTGTACCGGTCCGTAAACCGGGCAAACTGCCGCGTGAGACCATCAGTGAAACTTACGATCTGGAATACGGCACCGATCAGCTGGAAATCCACGTTGATGCCATCAAACCGGGCGACAAAGTTCTGGTGGTGGACGACCTGCTGGCAACCGGCGGCACTATCGAAGCGACCGTTAAACTGATCCGTCGTCTGGGTGGTGAAGTGGCTGATGCTGCGTTCATTATCAACCTGTTCGATCTCGGCGGCGAACAGCGTCTCGAAAAACAGGGCATTACCAGCTACAGCCTTGTTCCGTTCCCGGGCCATTAATTATCGTCAGTCTTGCGCTGCTCACGCTACGGGCAGCACAAGATGTGCATTCAGCCTCGCCGTTCTGACGGGGCTGTGTTAGCATTACCCCTTCGTGAATCCACCTTCCAGCGTTTCAGAGCCTGCCAATGAGTTATCAGGTCTTAGCCCGAAAATGGCGCCCACAAACCTTTGCTGACGTCGTCGGCCAGGAACATGTGCTGACCGCACTGGCGAACGGCTTGTCGTTAGGGCGTATTCATCATGCTTATCTTTTTTCCGGCACCCGTGGCGTCGGAAAAACCTCTATCGCCCGACTGCTGGCGAAGGGGCTAAACTGCGAAACCGGCATTACCGCGACGCCGTGCGGCGTGTGCGATAACTGTCGTGAAATTGAGCAGGGGCGCTTTGTCGATCTGATTGAAATCGACGCCGCCTCGCGCACCAAAGTCGAAGATACCCGCGACCTGCTGGATAACGTCCAGTACGCGCCAGCGCGTGGTCGTTTTAAAGTTTATCTGATCGACGAAGTGCATATGCTGTCGCGCCACAGCTTTAACGCACTGTTAAAAACCCTTGAAGAACCGCCGGAGCACGTCAAGTTTCTGCTGGCGACGACCGATCCGCAGAAATTGCCGGTGACGATTTTGTCACGCTGCCTGCAATTTCATCTCAAGGCGCTGGATGTCGAGCAAATTCGCCATCAGCTTGAGCACATCCTCAACGAAGAACATATCGCTCACGAGCCGCGGGCGCTGCAACTGCTGGCGCGCGCCGCTGAAGGCAGCTTGCGAGATGCCCTAAGTTTAACCGACCAGGCAATTGCCAGCGGTGACGGCCAGGTTTCAACCCAGGCGGTCAGTGCGATGCTGGGTACGCTTGACGACGATCAGGCGCTGTCGCTGGTTGAAGCGATGGTTGAAGCCAACGGCGAGCGTGTAATGTCGCTGATTAATGAAGCCGCCGCTCGTGGTATTGAGTGGGAAGCGTTGCTGGTAGAAATGCTCGGCCTGTTGCACCGCATTGCAATGGTGCAACTTTCCCCTGCTGCGCTGGGCAACGACATGGCCGCCATCGAGCTGCGGATGCGTGAACTGGCGCGCACCATACCGCCGACGGATATTCAGCTTTACTATCAAACGCTGTTGATTGGTCGCAAAGAATTACCGTATGCGCCGGACCGCCGCATGGGCGTTGAGATGACGCTGTTGCGCGCACTGGCGTTTCATCCGCGTATGCCGCTGCCTGAGCCAGAAGTGCCACGCCAGTCTTTTGCGCCCGTCGCGCCAACGGCAGTAATGACGCCAACCCAGGTGCCGCCGCAACCGCAATCAGCTCCGCAGCAGGCACCGACTGTACCGCTCTCAGAAACCACCAGCCAGGTGCTGGCGGCGCGCCAACAACTGCAGCGCGCACAGGGAGCAACCAAAGCAAAAAAGAGTGAACCGGCAGCCGCTACCCGCGCGCGGCCGGTGAATAACGCTGCGCTGGAAAGACTGGCTTCGGTCACCGATCGCGTTCAGGCGCGTCCGGTGCCATCGGCGCTGGAAAAAGCACCAGCCAAAAAAGAAGCGTATCGCTGGAAGGCGACCACTCCAGTGATGCAGCAAAAAGAAGTGGTCGCCACGCCGAAGGCGCTGAAAAAAGCGCTGGAACATGAAAAAACGCCGGAACTGGCGGCAAAGCTGGCGGCAGAAGCCATTGAGCGCGATCCTTGGGCGGCACAGGTGAGCCAACTTTCGCTACCAAAACTGGTCGAACAGGTGGCGTTAAATGCCTGGAAAGAGGAGAGCGACAACGCAATATGCCTGCATTTGCGCTCCTCTCAGCGGCATTTAAACAACCGCGGTGCACAGCAAAAACTGGCTGAAGCGTTGAGCACGTTAAAAGGTTCAACGGTTGAACTGACTATCGTTGAAGATGATAATCCCGCGGTGCGCACGCCGCTGGAATGGCGTCAGGCGATATACGAAGAAAAACTTGCGCAGGCGCGCGAGTCCATTATTGCGGATAATAATATTCAGACCCTGCGTCGGTTCTTCGATGCGGAGCTGGATGAAGAAAGTATCCGCCCCATTTGATCGTAAGCACAGCTTACGTTCGTCATCCTTAACGTGATTGAGAGAGAAACCTATGTTTGGTAAAGGCGGTCTGGGTAACCTGATGAAGCAAGCCCAGCAGATGCAAGAAAAAATGCAGAAAATGCAGGAAGAGATCGCGCAGCTGGAAGTGACCGGCGAATCTGGCGCAGGTCTGGTAAAAGTGACCATCAACGGTGCACACAACTGCCGTCGCGTAGAGATCGACCCGAGCCTGCTGGAAGACGACAAAGAGATGCTGGAAGATCTGGTGGCTGCAGCATTCAACGACGCAGCACGTCGTATCGAAGAAACGCAGAAAGAAAAAATGGCCTCTGTTTCCTCCGGAATGCAGCTGCCGCCTGGCTTTAAGATGCCGTTCTGATGCAAACCAGCCCGCTGTTAACACAGCTTATGGAAGCACTGCGCTGTCTGCCGGGCGTTGGCCCGAAGTCGGCGCAGCGTATGGCGTTCACGCTGCTTCAGCGCGATCGTAGCGGCGGGATGCGTCTGGCGCAGGCGCTCACCCGGGCGATGTCGGAAATCGGCCACTGCGCCGATTGCCGCACTTTCACCGAACAGGAAGTCTGTAACATCTGTTCGAATCCGCGTCGTCAGGAAAACGGTCAAATCTGCGTGGTGGAGAGTCCGGCGGACATTTATGCCATTGAGCAGACGGGGCAGTTTTCAGGTCGTTATTTTGTGTTGATGGGACATCTGTCACCGCTGGACGGCATCGGTCCGGATGATATCGGCCTTGATCGTCTGGAACAGCGTCTGGCAGAGGAAAAAATCACTGAAGTGATCCTCGCCACCAACCCCACGGTTGAAGGTGAAGCTACCGCTAACTACATTGCCGAGCTTTGCGCACAATATGACGTGGAAGCCAGCCGAATCGCTCATGGCGTACCGGTTGGCGGCGAGCTGGAAATGGTCGATGGCACCACGCTGTCACACTCCCTTGCCGGGCGTCATAAGATTCGTTTTTAAGCAAACGAGAGTAGGATCACCTGCTCTCGCTTGAAATTATTCTCCCTTGTCCCCATCTCTCCCTCATCCTGTTTTTAACCTTAAAATGGCATTATTGAGGTAGACCTACATGAAAGGACAAGAAACTCGTGGTTTTCAGTCAGAAGTGAAACAGCTTCTGCACCTGATGATCCATTCTCTCTATTCCAATAAAGAAATCTTCCTGCGTGAGCTTATCTCTAACGCCTCCGATGCGGCGGACAAGCTGCGTTTCCGCGCGCTCTCTAACCCGGACCTGTACGAAGGTGATGGCGAACTGCGCGTTCGTGTCTCTTTCGATAAAGACAAGCGCACGCTTACCATCTCCGATAACGGCGTGGGGATGACCCGCGACGAAGTGATTGACCATCTGGGGACTATCGCTAAATCCGGCACCAAATCATTCCTCGAATCCCTGGGTTCTGACCAGGCGAAAGACAGCCAACTGATCGGTCAGTTTGGTGTTGGTTTCTACTCTGCGTTTATCGTGGCCGACAAAGTGACCGTGCGTACTCGCGCGGCAGGCGAAAAACCAGAAAACGGCGTCTTCTGGGAATCGGCTGGCGAAGGTGAATATACCGTTGCCGACATCACCAAAGAAGATCGTGGTACTGAAATCACCCTGCATCTGCGTGAAGGCGAAGACGAGTTCCTCGATGACTGGCGCGTGCGTTCCATCATCAGCAAATACTCCGACCATATCGCGCTGCCGGTAGAGATCGAAAAACGCGAAGAGAAAGACGGCGAAACCGTTATCTCCTGGGAGAAAATCAACAAAGCGCAGGCGCTGTGGACCCGTAACAAGTCGGAAATCACCGACGAAGAGTACAAAGAGTTCTACAAACACATCGCCCACGACTTTAACGATCCGCTGACCTGGAGCCACAACCGCGTTGAAGGTAAGCAGGAGTACACCAGCCTGCTGTATATTCCGTCGCAGGCACCGTGGGATATGTGGAACCGCGATCATAAACACGGCCTGAAACTGTATGTTCAGCGTGTGTTCATCATGGACGACGCAGAACAGTTCATGCCGAACTATCTGCGCTTCGTGCGTGGTCTGATTGACTCCAGCGATCTGCCGCTGAATGTTTCCCGTGAAATCCTCCAGGACAGCACGGTAACGCGTAACCTGCGCAATGCGCTGACCAAGCGTGTGCTGCAAATGCTGGAAAAACTGGCGAAAGACGACGCGGAAAAATACCAGACCTTCTGGCAACAGTTTGGCCTGGTACTGAAAGAAGGTCCGGCGGAAGATTTCGCTAACCAGGAAGCGATCGCCAAACTGCTGCGTTTTGCTTCTACCTATACCGACTCTTCTGCGCAGACCGTGTCTCTGGAAGACTACGTTTCCCGCATGAAAGAAGGGCAGGAGAAAATCTACTACATCACCGCAGACAGCTATGCGGCAGCGAAGAGCAGCCCGCACCTGGAACTGCTGCGTAAGAAAGGCATCGAAGTTCTGCTGCTTTCCGACCGCATCGATGAGTGGATGATGAACTATCTGACTGAGTTCGACGGTAAACCGTTCCAGTCTGTGTCTAAAGTTGACGAGTCGCTGGAAAAACTGGCTGACGAAGTTGATGAGAGCGCGAAAGAAGCGGAGAAAGCACTGACTCCGTTCATCGACCGTGTGAAAGCCCTGCTCGGCGAGCGCGTGAAAGATGTCCGTCTGACTCACCGTCTGACCGATACGCCAGCGATCGTTTCGACCGACGCGGACGAAATGAGCACTCAGATGGCGAAACTGTTTGCCGCAGCGGGCCAAAAAGTGCCGGAAGTGAAATACATCTTCGAACTGAATCCGGATCACGTACTGGTGAAACGTGCGGCAGATACCGAAGATGAAGCCAAGTTCAGCGAGTGGGTAGAACTGCTGCTGGATCAGGCGCTGCTGGCAGAGCGCGGTACGCTGGAAGATCCGAACCTGTTTATTCGCCGTATGAACCAGCTGCTGGTTTCCTGATATAATGCCGGATGACCCTCGTGTCATCCGGCATTTTTCTTTTCATCATCTGTCCTTTCCGCAAATTATCTCGCCATTAACCGTTTCAGCCCCAGGTGCCTTTCTTGAGGCAATCGCTTGTTGGTGGTATCGTTTATCGCTTTTTCAAAAAATTCGACACATTTTAAGGGGATTTTCGCAATGCGTATCATTCTGCTTGGCGCTCCGGGCGCGGGGAAAGGGACTCAGGCTCAGTTCATCATGGAGAAATATGGTATTCCGCAAATCTCCACTGGCGATATGCTGCGTGCTGCGGTCAAATCTGGCTCCGAGCTGGGTAAACAAGCAAAAGACATTATGGATGCTGGCAAATTGGTTACCGACGAGCTGGTGATCGCGCTGGTTAAAGAGCGTATTGCTCAGGAAGACTGCCGTAATGGTTTCCTGTTGGATGGCTTCCCGCGTACCATTCCGCAGGCAGACGCGATGAAAGAAGCGGGCATCAACGTTGATTACGTTCTGGAATTCGACGTACCGGACGAACTGATTGTTGACCGTATCGTAGGCCGCCGCGTTCACGCGCCGTCTGGTCGTGTATATCACGTTAAATTCAATCCGCCGAAAGTAGAAGGCAAAGACGACGTTACCGGTGAAGAACTGACTACCCGTAAAGACGATCAGGAAGAAACCGTGCGTAAACGTCTGGTTGAATACCATCAGATGACTGCACCGCTGATCGGCTACTACTCCAAAGAAGCGGAAGCGGGTAACACCAAATACGCGAAAGTTGACGGCACCAAACCGGTTGCTGAAGTTCGCGCTGATCTGGAAAAGATCCTCGGCTAATTAAGCCGCAGCAGATCTGCTTTCGGGCAGGTCTGCTCATCCTCCTCAGGCAAAACCTCTCACAGCAATTAGTTCTTCTTCTTCACTTTTCCGCTACAATTATCAACAAGTTGAATCGATAAGAGGCGGTAATGCGTCAAACTAAAACCGGTATTCTGCTGGCAAACCTGGGTACACCCGATGCCCCCACTCCTGAAGCGGTAAAACGCTACCTGAAACAATTTTTAAGCGACAGACGCGTGGTTGATACCTCACGGCTGTTGTGGTGGCCGTTGCTGCGCGGCGTGATTTTGCCGCTGCGCTCGCCGCGTGTGGCGAAGTTGTATGCCTCTGTCTGGATGGAAGGTGGCTCGCCGCTGATGGTTTACAGCCGCCAGCAACAGCAGGCGCTGGCACAACGTTTACCGGAGACGCCCGTAGCGCTGGGAATGAGCTACGGCTCGCCATCACTGGAAAGCGCCGTAGATGAACTCCTGGCAGAGCATGTAGATCATATTGTGGTGCTGCCGCTTTATCCGCAATACTCCTGTTCAACGGTCGGTGCGGTATGGGATGAACTGGCACGCATTCTGGCGCGCAAACGTAGCATTCCGGGGATATCGTTTATTCGTGATTACGCCGATAACCACGATTACATTAATGCACTGGCGAACAGCGTACGTGCTTCTTTTGCCAAACATGGCGAACCGGATCTGCTGCTGCTCTCTTATCATGGCATTCCCCAGCGTTATGCAGATGAAGGCGATGATTATCCGCAACGTTGCCGCACAACGACTCGCGAACTGGCTTCCGCACTGGGGATGGCACCGGAAAAAGTGATGATGACCTTTCAGTCGCGCTTTGGGCGGGAACCCTGGCTGATGCCTTATACCGACGAAACGCTGAAAATGCTCGGAGAAAAAGGCGTAGGTCATATTCAGGTGATGTGCCCGGGCTTTGCTGCAGATTGTCTGGAGACGCTGGAAGAGATTGCCGAGCAAAACCGTGAGGTCTTCCTCGGTGCGGGCGGGAAAAAATACGAATATATTCCGGCGCTTAATGCCACACCGGAACATATCGAAATGATGGCTAATCTTGTTGCCGCGTATCGCTAAAGCTGAGCGGTAAAGAACTGAGCGCCGTCGCGAAGAGCCTCGTCGGCGGCTTTCATCATCCGTGAATAATGCAAAAAGGCGTGTAACGTGCCTGGGTAGAGTTTGAACTCACAGGGCTGCTGATGCGCCGCTAACGTCTGGTAAAGCAGACGGCTGTCATCCAGCAGCGGATCGAACTCCGCCCCGGCAATAAAACAGGGCGGAACTTCGCGAGTGAGATCATTATTAAACAGGCAGTAATACGGCGACTCGCGGTCCGCGTCGTTGCTTAAATACGCCTCTTCATACATCTGTAAATCCTGTTGCGTTAAGCCATCCCAGACACCGCCCAACAGACGACGAGTCACGGAATCCCGTAATCCGTAAAGCCCATACCACAGCAAAACGCCCGCAACTTCACCGCAATCTATCTGTTTATCACGTAACCACAACGCACTGGCGAGCGCCAGCATTGCGCCTGCAGAATCACCGGCAAAACCAATGCGTGACATATTGATTTGATAATCCTCTGCCTGCTGGTGGAAGTGGCAACAGGCAGCCACAATTTCCTCTATTGCCTGCGGAAAACGTGCTTCCGGCGAAAGAGTGTAAGCAATACCAATCACTGTACATTGGGTGTAATTTGCCAGCAGTCGCATAATCCGATCGTGGGTATCAAGATTGCCGAGAATAAAACCACCACCATGCAGATAAAATAGTGTCGCCGGGCTGTGACTTTTGGGTGAGTAGAGGCGAGTCTCGACCTGACCATAAGGTGTGGGAACCATGTAAGCGCTGGTTGCCATTTCTGGAGCGCCAGCATTCCAGAATCGGCGCTCAAGCGTGTAATACTGACGTTGCTCTGCAATCGTTCCCGTTGCGGGCCAGGGCGGTAAATCCGGCTGAAGAGTATTCACAACGGTCTTCATTTCAGCAGAAATAAGGTCCAGAACGGGTAATTTGTTTTCCGGCTTCATGCAAAAACTCCTTTCAAATGACGCCATTGTAAGGAACCACTGCCATGAAAATGCGATCCCGCCTGCTGATATTGAAACTGGCTGCGTCTCGCGCGCTCCCGTCAGATTGTGTTAACATTCGCCGCTCAGTTAACCACCCGTAAAAACAACCATGAAATTTCCCGGCAAACGTAAATCCAAACATTATTTTCCCGTAAACGCACGCGATCCGCTGCTTCAGCAATTCCAGCCAGAAAACGAAACCAGCGCTGCCTGGGTAGTGGGTATCGATCAAACGCTGGTCGATATTGAAGCGAAAGTGGATGATGAGTTCATTGAGCGTTATGGATTAAGCGCCGGGCATTCACTGGTGATTGAGGATGATGTTGCCGAAGCACTTTATCAGGAGCTGAAACAGAAAAACCTGATTACCCATCAGTTTGCGGGTGGCACTATTGGTAACACCATGCATAACTACTCGGTGCTAGCGGACGACCGTTCGGTGCTGCTGGGCGTCATGTGCAGCAATATTGAAATTGGCAGCTATGCCTATCGTTACCTGTGTAACACCTCCAGCCGTACCGATCTTAACTATCTACAAGGCGTGGATGGCCCGATTGGTCGTTGCTTTACGCTGATTGGCGAGTCCGGGGAACGTACCTTTGCTATCAGCCCTGGACATATGAACCAGCTGAGGGCGGAAAGCATCCCGGAAGATGTGATTGCCGGAGCCTCGGCGCTGGTTCTCACCTCTTATCTGGTGCGCTGCAAGCCGGGTGAACCGATGCCGGAAGCAACCATGAAAGCCATTGAGTATGCGAAGAAATATAACGTACCGGTGGTACTGACACTGGGTACCAAGTTTGTCATTGCCGAGAATCCGCAGTGGTGGCAGCAATTCCTCAAAGATCACGTCTCTATCCTTGCGATGAACGAAGATGAGGCCGAAGCGTTGACCGGAGAAAGCGATCCGTTGTTGGCATCTGACAAGGCGCTGGACTGGGTTGATCTGGTGCTGTGCACCGCCGGGCCAATCGGCTTGTATATGGCGGGCTTTACTGAAGACGAAGCGAAACGTAAAACCCAGCATCCGCTGCTGCCGGGCGCTATAGCGGAATTTAACCAGTATGAGTTTAGCCGCGCCATGCGCCACAAGGATTGTCAGAATCCGTTGCGTGTCTATTCGCACATTGCGCCGTACATGGGCGGGCCGGAAAAAATCATGAACACTAACGGAGCGGGGGATGGCGCACTGGCAGCATTGCTGCATGACATTACCGCCAACAGCTACCACCGTAGCAACGTACCAAACTCCAGCAAACATAAATTCACCTGGTTAACGTATTCGTCATTAGCGCAGGTGTGTAAATATGCTAACCGTGTGAGCTATCAGGTACTGAACCAGCATTCACCTCGTTTAACGCGCGGCTTGCCGGAGCGTGAAGACAGCCTGGAAGAGTCTTACTGGGATCGTTAAGTTATCGGACTGATGACTGTCGGATGCGGTGTAAACGCTTTATCCGACCAGCGGAAGATGGCACCTGTAGGCTGGATAAGATGTGTCAACATCGCATCCGGCAATGACAGTCGGATGCGACATAAACGCCTTATCCGACCTTCGGAAGGTGGCACCTGTAGGCCGGATAAGATGCGCCAGCATCGCATCCGGCAATGGAATCAATGTCTTACCCCGTCACCACTTCACCCGCCGGTGGCGTTTCCAGCAGTTCCAGCATAGTACGGGCGATTTCACGCTCGCCCATTACCACCTGATTCGCCCCGCGCTCGGTAATATATGCTACCTCGTCGTCATAATGGGCGCGGGCGATAATCTCAATATCCGGGTTTTTCGCGCGAGCAGACGCCACAATCTCGCCTGCTTCGTAACCATTGGGAATCGTCAGGATCAGCCATTTTGCGCATTCCAGATGCGCTAGTTGCATAATTTCTTCATTCGCCGCGTTGCCTAATACCGCCCGGACCCCGCGCTCGCGCAGTTCATCGACGCGAGTACGTGACGTCTCAATCACCACTAAAGGAATATCAGAGGCGAGCAATTTCTCACCCAGCAGGCTGCCTACACGACCATAGCCAACGAGTAGCGCATGGTTGCAAATATCCACTGGGATCTGCTTCTCTTCTTCGATTGCCTCTTCCAGCGTCTGCTCTTCCAGCGTTTCGGTCTTCGCCAGATATTTCTCCAGCAGCGCGAACAGCACCGGGTTAAGCATAATCGACAGGATTGCCCCTGCCAGCACCAGGTTCTGCCCGGCCTGCGGCAGCAGATCCAGCGCCATCCCCAGCCCCGCCAGGATAAAAGCGAACTCACCAATTTGTGCCAGGCTGGCGGCGATAGTTAATGCCGTACGTTGAGAGTGACCAAACAGTCGCACCAGGAAAAACGCGGCTAATGACTTACCAAACAGAATAATCGCCAGCGTCGCTAGCACCGCCAGTGGTTGCTGAATCAGAATTAACGGATCAAACAGCATTCCGACGGAGACAAAAAACAGCACCGCAAACGCGTCGCGCAATGGCAGCGTATCGTGGGCAGCACGGTGACTCAGTTCAGACTCGTTCAGTACCATCCCGGCAAAGAACGCACCGAGTGCGAAGGAGACATCAAACAGCTCTACCGCACCAAAGGCAATCCCTAACGCCAGCGCCAGCACCGACAGGGTAAACAGCTCGCGGGAACCGGTTGCTGCGCTGCGTGCCATAATCCACGGCACCAGACGGCGACCTACCAGCATCATAATGGCGATAAATGCGATCACCTTGCCGATGGTGATCCCCATATCGACTGCAAGAGTGGCAAAGCCCACATCACCCTGTTCCATCATTCCTGCTACTGCGGGCAGCAATACCAGCGTCAGAACCATGACCAGGTCTTCCACAATCAACCAACCGATGGCGATTTGCCCACGCTGGCTGTCTATTAATTGCCGTTCTTCAAGTGCGCGCAGTAACACCACGGTACTGGCGGTGGAAAGACATAAACCGAACACGATACCGGTCATTAACGACCAGCCCAGCACGGCGGAGAGCGCCATACCCAGCAGCGTCGCCACGGCTATCTGGGCGATCGCGCCGGGAATGGCGATGGCCTTTACCGCCATCAAATCCTTCAGCGAAAAGTGCAAACCGACGCCGAACATCAGCAGAATAACGCCCAGCTCCGCCAGTTCCGGCGCAAGCTTGGTATCGGCAACAAAGCCCGGAGTGAATGGTCCTGCCAGCACACCCGCTAACAGATATCCCACCAGAGGAGAAATACGTAGTTTATTGGCCAGCATGCCGAGGATAAAGGCGAGCACAAGGCCGCCAACAATGGTGGTGATAAGCGGGGTGGCGTGATGCATTCCGTCTCCTTTTCCTGGTGGTTATTGTCCATTTTTGGCCGGGAAAACCAAAATTACAGGTAATAGTTTATGACAATTTCATTGATGATGTTTATGAATAATTGTTGAATTTTGCAGAAAAATGGAATTAGCTGCAAAAAAAGCACGGATCGGAAAACAGAAGGCGGTTTAACAGAGGAAAGGCTTATGGCGACTGTAAAACGATGCAGCCAAAGTTTGCCTTTGGCTGCAATGAAATCAGTCTTTATGCCGGTTATCAGGCAGGAATATGGTCAACATACCCAATAGTGGCAGGAAAGCACAGATTTTATAGACTAACTCGATGCTGGTGTGGTCGGCGATAAGCCCCAGAACTGCCGCTCCCAGACCCCCCATGCCGAAAGCAAAACCGAAAAAGAGTCCAGAAACCATACCGATACGTCCCGGAAGCAGCTCCTGAGCGTAGACCAGAATGGCAGAGAATGCCGAAGCGAGGATAAATCCAATAATCACCGTTAAAACCCCCGTCCAGTGCAGGCTGGCGTAGGGTAAAATCAGCGTAAACGGCGCAACGCCGAGGATAGAGCCCCAAATCACATATTTCCGTCCAATTTTATCCCCTACAGGCCCGCCGATCACCGTACCTGCCGCAACGGCAAACAGGAATGCAAACAGATGAAGCTGGGCATTCTGGATAGATAATCCGAATTTTTGCATCAGATAAAAGGTGTAATAGCTGCTGATGCTCGCCATATAGAAATATTTCGAGAAAATCAGGATTAACAGAATGCTGACCGCCAGTACCACTTTGTTGCGCGGCAGTGGATTGATAATCGTCGCTTTTGGTTTTCCTTTATTCATTCGGTGCTGTGCCGAGTACCAACGGCTGATTTGCGCCAGCACCACGATTGCCAGCAGTGCTGCAAGCACAAACCAGGCAACGTTGCCTTTGCCATAAGGCGCGATAATCACCGCTGCCAGCAAGGGCCCCAGGGAACTGCCAAAGTTGCCGCCGACCTGAAAGATAGATTGCGCCAGGCCATGACGGCCACCAGACGCCATTCGGGCCACGCGTGAGGATTCCGGATGAAAGACCGACGAACCAGTGCCGACCAACGCCGCCGCCAGCAGAACTGCGCCAAAACTGCCCGCCAGCGCCAGCAGCACCAGACCGCTTAAGGTAAAGCACATGCCAATCGGCAACGACCACGGCATCGGATATTTATCCGTCCAGTAGCCGACCACCGGTTGCAATAGTGAAGAGGCGAGCTGGAAGGTGAGGGTTATCATGCCAATTTGCATAAATGTCAGAGAAAATTCTGACTGAAGCAGGGGATAAATCGCCAGAATCAGCGATTGGATCATGTCGTTCAGCAGATGTGAGAGGCTGATAGCACCTAAAATACCAAATGATGTTCGGGCCTTGGTCGTTGACGCAGCAGCGCCAGCCACTGGCTGGGTTTGTTCACTCATTGCCATAGGAAAGTCACTTTTTCAGGGTTGCGATGTAAAGAATGATCTTATTTGTGATTATTACCCGACTAACATACCTGTATGCGCCGCCTGAAGGAAGTCTCAACGCTGAATACAGAATTTCTAATCTGGATGCAGATTTATCTTCACCGGACGCAGACTTGTCTATGATGTCGCGTCATACTATTTTTCAACACGTTGAAATCTGATCAGGGAGAGAAGTATGAAATTATTGCAGCGGGGCGTGGCGTTAGCACTGTTAACCACATTTACACTGGCGAGTGAAACTGCTCTGGCTTATGAGCAGGATAAAACCTACAAAATTACAGTTCTGCATACCAATGATCATCATGGTCATTTCTGGCGTAATGAATATGGCGAATATGGTCTTGCGGCGCAAAAAACGCTGGTGGACGGTATTCGCAAAGAGGTTGCGGCTGAAGGTGGTAGCGTGCTGCTACTTTCCGGTGGCGACATTAATACTGGCGTGCCCGAGTCCGACTTACAGGATGCCGAACCTGATTTTCGCGGTATGAATCTGGTGGGCTATGATGCAATGGCGATCGGTAATCATGAATTTGATAACCCGCTCACCGTATTACGCCAGCAGGAAAAGTGGGCTAAGTTCCCGTTGCTTTCCGCCAATATCTACCAGAAAAGTACCGGCGAGCGCCTGTTTAAACCATGGGCGCTGTTTAAGCGTCAGGATCTGAAAATTGCCGTTATTGGCCTGACGACGGATGACACAGCGAAGTTAGGCAACCCAGAAAACTTCACCGATATTGAGTTCCGTAAACCCGCCGATGAAGCGAAGCTGGTGATTCAGGAGCTGCAACAGACAGAAAAGCCAGACATTATTATCGCGGCGACCCATATGGGGCATTACGACAATGGTGAGCACGGCTCTAACGCAGCGGGCGATGTGGAAATGGCACGCGCGCTGCCTGCCGGATCGCTGGCGATGATCGTCGGAGGTCACTCGCAAGATCCAGTCTGTATGGCGGCAGAAAATAAAAAACAGGTCGATTACGTTCCTGGTACGCCATGCAAACCGGATCAACAAAATGGCATCTGGATTGTACAGGCGCATGAGTGGGGCAAGTACGTAGGTCGGGCCGACTTTGAGTTTCGCAACGGCGAAATGAAAATGGTCAACTACCAGTTGATTCCGGTAAACCTGAAGAAGAAAGTGACCTGGGAAGACGGGAAAAGCGAGCGTGTGCTTTACACCCCTGAAATCGCCGAAAACCAGCAAATGATTTCGCTGTTATCGCCGTTCCAGAACAAAGGCAAAGCGCAGCTGGAAGTGAAAATAGGCGAAAACAATGGTCGTCTGGAAGGCGACCGCAGCAAAGTGCGTTTTGTACAGACCAATATGGGGCGGTTGATTCTGGCAGCACAAATGGATCGCACTGGTGCCGACTTTGCGGTGATGAGCGGAGGCGGAATTCGTGATTCTATCGAAACAGGTGATATCAGCTATAAAAATGTGCTGAAAGTGCAGCCATTCGGCAATGTGGTGGTGTATGCCGACATGACCGGTAAAGAGGTGATTGATTACCTGACCGCCGTCGCACAAATGAAGCCTGATTCTGGTGCCTATCCGCAATTTGCCAACGTTAGCTTTGTGGCGAAAGACGGCAAACTGAACGACCTGAAAATCAAAGGCGAACCGGTCGATCCGGCGAAAACTTACCGTATGGCGACATTAAACTTCAATGCCACTGGCGGTGATGGCTATCCGCGTCTGGATAACAAACCGGGCTATGTGAATACCGGCTTTATTGATGCTGAAGTGCTGAAAGCGTATATCCAGAAAAACTCGCCGCTGGATGTGAGTGTCTATGAACCGAAAGGTGAGGTGAGCTGGCAGTAATGAACCCCGTCGCGGCGTCATGATATGACGCCGCCATTTATGAATATTGAAATCTTGCATCGTAATCGCGATGTGTCAAACCAAATGCCATCAGCATATAATTCTGCGGTTCACCGGGCTGTTCTTCATCTGCTTCAAACCAAAGTGTCACGCCTGAGCGATTGACGTGGATTAATAGTGTATGGGGCGATTGACGGTGGATTTGCAGATCAGCGCCTTCGTTAACAAGCATGTTAAATACACGCGTAACGTTCAACTCAGTGACGTTATTCAATATTCCTTTATCAAATCGGATCGCTTTGCCCAAATGGATTTGGCTCAGATAATCGCACCAAATCATATATAGCTTGTTGTTTTCGAAATGAAACTCAACATTACCAAATAGCCAGATATAAAAACCATTTCCCATATCATTTTTAGAGTCCGGCTCAACAAAGTTTTGTTCCAACCATGCCATTGTTTGCCCCAGTTCGACAAAATCGAATTTTCCGTTAAAGACAAAATTGTGGAAGCTAATATCAACAAGATGGTCAAATTTCATCTTTCGCTCCTTTGTGAATTTTTTACATGCTTCAAAAGCCAGCGTAATTTACATCGGTGCAGGCGACTCTCCAGTGTTGAGCGAAAACTTGCGATGTCGACATTGGACCAATCTACCGCAGCAACACCCGTGTATTGTGGGATCGGTGAAGGGATTTTTTGTAACTTTCCCAGCGCCAGCAGTTGTTGAATGATCCTGCTACCGTCGTGGTAATCATCGTAAATAGCCACTGGCAGAGGCTGCCAGGCGGGGGTCGATTTGATAAATCCGGAAAAAAAATACGGGTCCAGATCGCCGAAATCAAAGCCGTAGGCGAGGGGAACTTCAATATTTTGCTCTGTTTTTTTATTCTCAAATGCACAATGAAAACCGTGAAAACAATACTGCCACTTTCCCATTTTGCCTTTTCGCTTACGGTTGCATTTGAAGGGGGCAAAGGTAACTAGCGGGTTATTTTCCGCCATCTCAACATTCAGTTGTTCAGCCAATGCAAATATAAGCTCTGTCGCCAGCTTACGATATTCTTTCGCGCAGTGTTCGAAAAAATCCTGATGGCGGTTAATCTCTTCAAGCGATATTAATCTGGCGATCCTGATAACCGGGTCGGCAGAATGCATGCCAACAACAAATTCATCGAGCTGTGCTTTCAGCACCAGCCCGAATTCCTCACGATACCTCTCTGCTTCGCTGGCAAAATGCAGATGTAATACCTTCTCTCTTAATGTTTGCCGAAGTAAGGCGATATCCGGTATCTCATCTGCACAAGCGATACTTAATGTCTCTGTAATCCTTTCCACATCTCATCTTCCGTGTGCATCACTTAATCGCGACGAGCGATATCAGCAAATTTGGCATCAAGGATCTTCGCCAGGTCGCTTGCCGCCAGTTCGATGTCCAGCCCGCGCTTGCCGCCAGAAACAAAAATAGTGGCAAACTCTTGCGCGGGGGCGTCGATAATCGTCGGCAGGCGTTTTTTCTGCCCCAGTGGGCTAATCCCCCCAACCAGATACCCCGTCGAACGCTGCGCAACCATCGGATCGGCCATCTCAACTTTCTTGGCACCCAACGCCTTTGCTACTTTTTTAAGATCCAGTTGACCGGCGACCGGCGTAACGGCCACGGCAAGGTGCTTCATATCACCGTTCACTGCCACCAGCAGCGTTTTGTAGACCTGATCCGGATTCAAACCTAATTTTTTGACGACTTCATCGCCAAAATTGGTTTCAGCCGGATCGTGCTCGTAGGTGTGGATTTGAAACGAAATCTTGTTTTTTTCGAGTAATTTAACTGCGGGTGTCATGGTAATTTTCCTGCCTTAAACAAAAAAACGAAGCAAGCATACGCCTGATGGCGGTCCAAAAAAAAGAGTCATCTTGCCTAAGAGTATTGGCAGGATGGTGAGATTGAGCGACAATCGAGTTACACCGTCGCTTAAAGTGACGGCATAATAATAAAAAAATGAAATTCCTCTTTGACGGGCCAATAGCGATATTGGCCATTTTTTTAGCGCAACATTTGTGGCAAATTCCCTTCTCCATACAGATGTAGTGCACCGACCGCGACCACATAGCGCCCCGGCGGCATAGCGCGTAATTTGTCCCGCCAGGCGAGATTTCGCTGATGCATCAACACATCGTACAGCGACTGACTGAACGTATTAGGCAGCGTTATTTCATTATTTTGCGGCGGCGTATTCAGCCACCAGCTCATCATTTGTTGCAGCAACCGTGCATTGGTGTGCCAGTGGGTCAGCGTATCGTCCAGCAGCGCCAGTCCTTTGTCAGGGAGTTGGAGCAACATGGCAATCTGGTTTTCTGCCCCTTCCAGTTCAATCACGGGTTTATGTTGTTGCTTCGCCGCCTGCAATAGCTGGTAATCGATACCGTATTCTGCCCGCAGCCCCAGTTTTTGTGCCTGCGTCGCCTGAAGAACCATCGCGATTTGCCACAGCGGTTGGGTAGAAAAGAGCGACGGAGAAATGCCCATCTCCTGGCTAATGTGCTGCAGGTTTTGGAGTTGCTCCTCGCTAATGCGCTCTTCCAGCGCCTCGCAGGCAGGCAAATTGGCAAAAGGCGTATCGCTGGTGGAAACATCCGCCTCGACGATCAGCGCATCGGCGTTTTTGAGCTTTTTGAGCAAACGGGTGGGCAGGGGAGCCATATCGTGGCTGCCCATATGAATACTGCCAATCAGATGAAAATGGCGATTGCCGGGAAGAGAGATATCGATAGCAGGCCAGGTGTAATGATTGCCGCGCAGCGCGGCCCAAAGCGTTTTTACCCGGTACAACAGATCCATACGACCTCCCTTTGTGAAATATCATGCTAGCGCGCGGTGAGGGATGGCGCAAATGGAGTTATGAGGCTTGTTCAGTGGTAGCTTAAATATGATCGAAAAATTGTTTTTGCTTTGAAACGAAAGACTGCACGGGTGTTGGTGGCGTCAAAATCGCCGAGGCGTTCCCTGAAGGCCGGGGCAGCCCACATGGATGTGGGCTGAGGGCGCGTTTTACAGGGATGTTACCTCGCGCCCGACCCGGTAGCCGCAAGGGATAAGCCGAGGGTACCGCGAAGCGGCGATTTTGTTCGCCAGAGCCCGGGGGTGCAGGGGGCGGCGGCGATTGGCCGCCCCCTGCGCGCTCCTTGCGCCAGTCACTTTATATGGCATGACTCATAAAAGGAGCGCAACAAGAACTGGATCTCACAAACGCATTAAGTAAATACCAATCACTCTTTCGGTTTAAACCGCAGCAACCGGTTGGCGTTACTCACTACGGTAATCGACGAGAGTGCCATTGCTGCCCCGGCTACTACCGGGTTAAGCAGTGTTCCCGTGAACGGCCACAAAATACCGGCGGCGACCGGAATACCAATGCTGTTGTAGATAAACGCACCGAGCAGGTTCTGCTTCATGTTGCGCAGCGTTGCGCGGGAAATTGCGAGCGCATCCGCAACACCCATCAGGCTATGGCGCATCAGGGTAATCGCCGCGGTTTCAATGGCAACATCACTGCCGCCACCCATAGCAATACCGACATCCGCCTGAGCCAGCGCTGGCGCGTCGTTAATGCCGTCGCCCACCATTGCCACCTGACGTCCTTCACTTTGCAGACGTTTGATCGCTTCGGCTTTACCGTCTGGCAGCACGCCGGCTATCACCTCATCAATCCCTGCTTCTTTGGCGATCGCATTGGCGGTGGTGGGGTTATCCCCGGTTAGCATCACCAGACGATATCCCGCTTTATGCAGACGTTGCAGCGCCGCCACGCTATCACTACGCAATGGATCGCGTACAGCCAGCAAGGCCACCGCTTTCCCGTCAACCGCCAGCAGCACAGGCGTTGCCCCTTGCGATGCCTGAGCTGAAATATCTGCTTCAATCGCTTTAGTATCGACTTGCTGGTCATTTAACAACGCCTGATTACCCAGCAATAACGCATGACCTTCTGCTTCACCGCTCACGCCCAGCCCACGCAATGTACGGAAGCTGTTGACCTGCGGCAGCTGCATATCGCCTGCTTTATCGAGGATCGCCCGTGCCAGCGGATGGCTGGAACCTTGTTCCAGTGCCGCCGCCAGACGCAGCGCCTGCGCTTCGTCAACATCAGCAAATGTTTTCACCGCGACAACCTGCGGTTTACCTTCCGTCAGCGTCCCGGTTTTATCGAATACTACGGTATCGAGCGTACTGGCGCGCTGCAGCGCGTCGGCGTCCCGCACCAGCACGCCAAATTCAGCCGCACGCCCGACGCCGGAAATAATCGACATTGGCGTTGCCAGCCCCAGCGCACACGGGCAGGCGATAATCAGTACCGTAGTGGCAATCACCAGGGTATAAACAATTTGCGGTGCCGGACCAAAGAAGTACCAGATTGCCGCACTGACCAGCGCAATCACCACCACTACCGGCACAAATACGGCAGAGATTTTATCCGCCAACTGGCCGATTTCCGGTTTACTGCTCTGGGCCTGGCGCACCATACGAATGATCCGTGACAGCGTAGTATGGCTGCCAACCGCACTGGCACGAAACAGCACGCTACCGTCCTGCACCACGGTACCGGCATGAACGCTATCGCCTTCGCCTTTTTGCTGTGGGATAGGTTCGCCCGTCAGCATTGCTTCATCCAGCCACGCTTCGCCCTGGGTAATTTCACCATCTACCGGTACACGATCGCCGGTCGTCAGGCGTAGTAACATACCAGGCTGAACATCTGCCAGCGGCACGCTTTTTTCACCTTCGTCAGTAACCAGGCGCGCCGTCGGCGGGGTTAAATCGAGTAACTTTTCCAGCGCCTTTGAAGAACGCTGACGTGCGCGCGCTTCCAGCATATGACCGAGATTAATCAGACCGATAATCATCGCACTGGCTTCGTAATAAAGATGTCGCGCTTCCATGGGGAACCACTGCGGCCACAGGTTGACGCTCATTGAATAGAGCCACGCCACGCCAGTACCCAGCGCCACCAGCGTATCCATTGTCGCCGCACCGTTCAGCAGGCTTTTCCATGCGCTACGGTAAAAATGCCCGCCGGCGAAAACCATTACCGCCAGCGTTATCAGGCCGATAACTAACCACAGACTGCGGTTGTCGGCGGTGACCATCATGTTATCGCCGATCATCCCCCAGACCATCACCGGGATACCTACCGCCAGAGCGACAATTGCCTGCCAGCGGAAGCGCTTCATGGTAGCGACGGCGGTTTCCTGCTGGCGCTCGCGGCGTTTAGCGTCATCTTCAATCGCTTCCGCGCCGTAGCCCGCTTTTTCCACCGCCTGCACTAAATCTTGTGGGGAGGCACTGCCCATCACCAGCGCAGTACGCTCCGCCAGGTTTACCCGTGCCTGAGTGACGCCCGGTACGCTTTGCAGCGCATTTTGTACGCGGGTAACACAGCTGGCGCAGCTCATGCCGCTCAGCAGCAACTGCTGACTGTCATCGTCATCGGCGTTTGCTGCCGGAAGCGCCTCAGAAACCGCTGTCAGTGCTTCCGACGGGATTGATGACTCCGCCAGCGGTTTAGCCTTTGGGTGGCTTACAGATGCGTCATAACCCGCTTGTTTGATGGTTTCGATCAGCTGTTCTGCACTGGCAGTGCCGGTAACGTGCGCTTCAGTGATAGACACATCCGCCTGCTCAACATCCGGGCGCTGTTCGAGACTTTCTTTCACGCGTTTAACGCAGTGACCGCAGGACAGGCCGTCCAGGGTCAGGTCGATAGTTTGTGACATAACGTACTCCTTTAAGACAGTTTTGACTGGCTGTGATAAAGGTTAAACCTTCCAGCAAGGGGAAGGTCAAGAAATTAATAAACCAGGCGGGTAAAAGTCCGTAAAGATTAAAAAATCGGCTCAATTTGCATCAGGATTAGACATTTATCTCTTTGTTTTCCTGTAGTTAAGTCGCGGGTGCTAAGTTAAATCAGGATGCCTGAAAATCGGCACCGGGGTGAGGAATCCCCTCCCGCATCTATAAAAAGGAGTTAACAAAAGATGTTAGATGCAAACAAATTACAGCAGGCAGTGGATCAGGCTTACACCCAATTTCACTCACTTAACGGCGGACAAAATGCCGATTACATTCCCTTTCTGGCGAATGTCCCTGGTCAACTGGCGGCAGTGGCTATCGTGACCAGCGATGGCAACGTCTATAGTGCGGGTGACAGTGATTACCGCTTTGCGCTGGAATCCATCTCGAAAGTCTGTACGTTAGCCCTTGCGTTAGAAGATGTCGGCCCGCAGGCGGTACAGGACAAAGTTGGCGCTGACCCGACCGGATTGCCCTTTAACTCGGTTATCGCCTTAGAGTTGCATGGCGGCAAACCGCTTTCGCCACTGGTAAATGCTGGCGCTATTGCCACCACCAGCCTGATTAACGCTGAAAATACTGAACAACGCTGGCAGCGAATTTTACATATCCAACAACAACTGGCTGGTGAGCAGGTAGCGCTCTCTGATGAAGTCAACCAGTCGGAACAAACAACCAACTTCCATAACCGGGCCATAGCCTGGCTGCTGTACTCCGCCGGATATCTCTATTGTGATGCAATGGAAGCCTGTGACGTGTATACCCGTCAGTGCTCCACGCTCATCAATACTGTTGAACTGGCAACGCTTGGCGCGACGCTGGCGGCGGGCGGAGTGAATCCGCTGACTCATAAACGCGTTCTTCAGGCCGACAACGTGCCGTATATTCTGGCCGAAATGATGATGGAAGGGCTGTATGGTCGCTCCGGTGACTGGGCATATCGCGTTGGTTTACCGGGCAAAAGCGGTGTAGGTGGCGGTATTCTGGCGGTCGTTCCTGGTGTGATGGGAATTGCCGCGTTCTCACCACCGCTGGACGAAGAAGGCAACAGTGTTCGCGGTCAAAAAATGGTGGCATCGGTCGCTAAGCAACTCGGCTATAACGTGTTTAAGGGCTGATCATGATGAACACGGAAGGTAATAACGGTAACAAACCCCTCGGTCTATGGAACGTCGTTTCCATTGGCATTGGGGCAATGGTGGGGGCGGGGATCTTCGCGCTGCTGGGGCAGGCTGCGTTGCTAATGGAAGCCTCGACCTGGGTCGCCTTTGCTTTTGGCGGTATTGTGGCGATGTTTTCCGGTTATGCCTATGCGCGTCTGGGGGCGAGCTATCCCAGCAATGGCGGTATTATCGACTTCTTTCGTCGCGGATTAGGCAACGGCGTCTTTTCGCTGGCGCTCTCGTTACTGTACCTGTTGACGCTGGCGGTGAGCATCGCCATGGTCGCCCGTGCTTTTGGCGCTTATGCCGTGCAGTTTTTGCATGAAGGCAGCCAGGAGGAGCACCTTATTCTGCTCTACGCGTTGGGGATCATTGCGGTGATGACGCTATTCAACTCTTTAAGCAACCATGCGGTAGGACGGCTGGAAGTGATCCTCGTCGGCATTAAAATGATGATCCTGTTATTGCTGATTATTGCCGGTGTCTGGTCGCTACAACCGGCGCATATTTCCGTCTCTGCGCCTCCCAGCTCCGGTGCGTTCTTCTCCTGTATCGGGATAACCTTCCTTGCCTATGCGGGCTTTGGCATGATGGCGAACGCGGCGGATAAAGTGAAAGATCCGCAGATCATTATGCCACGGGCGTTTCTGGTGGCGATTGGCGTTACCACGTTGCTTTATATCTCGCTGGCGCTGGTTTTGCTTAGCGATGTATCGGCATTAGAGTTAGAAAAATATGCCGATACCGCCGTAGCGCAGGCAGCATCTCCGCTCCTCGGGCATGTGGGTTATGTGATCGTTGTCATCGGTGCTTTACTGGCGACGGCTTCAGCCATCAACGCGAACCTGTTCGCCGTGTTTAACATCATGGACAACATGGGCAGCGAACGCGAACTGCCAAAGCTAATGAATAAATCTCTGTGGCGGCAGAGTACCTGGGGCAACATCATCGTCGTGGTGTTGATTATGTTGATGACGGCGGCGCTAAATTTAGGCTCACTCGCCAGCGTTGCCAGTGCCACCTTTTTGATCTGCTACCTGGCGGTGTTTGTGGTGGCGATGCGCCTGCGTCATGATATCCATGCCTCGTTGCCGATTCTTATCGTTGGCACGTTGGTTATGTTGTTGGTGATCGTTGGCTTCATCTACAGTCTGTGGTCCCAGGGCAGTCGTGCTCTGGTATGGATTATTGGCGCGCTCTTACTCAGCCTTATTGTGGCAATGGTCATGAAGCGCAATAAAGCCGTATAAAACCTCTCTGGGCGCAGTACTTTCTGTACTGCGCCTTTGTCTTTAATTCAAATTTCCTTTCTTATTCCTTTAATAAATAAGTCACAAAAAAATGATATATACGCGATAAATCTGTGATGCTAATCATTTATTGCTGTGGATTATTCTTAATGCGTATGATGGTAATCTAAAAGTCGTAGTGTATTCTAAATAAATAACGTATAAGCTTTTTAACTGCATTTCTTTTCCAATCTCAATGTTCGACAAAAGAGGTGCACAAGTTATTACCCTTCTTAATAAAATGAGACTGGTTATAAAAACCAGTTAAAATAATGACCTGGAAGGAAGTGACTTATCTATGGCGCGATTCCAGTTTAAAAGCCGTAAAAATAATGGGTTTATTTTTTTAATAAGTTTTATGGTGATGGGAGAAGCTACAATTGCTGCACCGCTGCCACAATGGGCGAACGCCCCAGCGGTAACGCCAGTTGCCCGATTATCTTTACAGGAAAGTATATTACGCGCCTTTGCGCGAAATCCCGACGTCACTCAACAGGCGGCGCAGATAGGTATTGGCGAAGCGCAAATTGATGAAGCCAAAAGTGCCTGGTATCCGCACGTTGGATTAACCGGCAACGCGGGGCCGTCCCGACAAACGGACTCCAGCGGCAGGCTTGATAACAACGTTTCGTATGGCATAACCCTGACACAGCTGGTGTATGACTTCGGTAAAACAGATAACGATATCAAACTGCAAACCGCCGCTCGTGACAGCTACCGCTTTAAATTGATGGCAACTTTAACCGATGTTGCCGAAAAAACGGCGACTGCCTATATGGAGGTCAGTCGTTATCAGGCGTTGTGCGATGCGGCTCAACGCAATATCCACTCGCTGGAAAACGTCTACAACATGGCGGCGCTGCGCGCTAACGCTGGTCTGAACTCATCGTCAGATGAATTGCAGGCCCAGACGCGTATAGCGGGAATGCGCTCGACGCTGGAGCAATATCAGGCGCAGATGGCGAGCGCCAAAGCGCAACTGGCGGTGCTCACTGGCGTCCAACCGGAGGCGATAGCCGAGCCACCTGCTGAATTAGCCGAGCAGCCGGTATCGTTGAAAAATATTGATTACCAGTCCATCCCGCTTGTACTGGCGGCAGAAAACTTACGCCAGTCTGCACAGTACGGCGTGGAAAAAACTAAAGCGCAATACTGGCCGACGCTCAGTATTCAGGGCGGCAAAACGCGCTACCAGACCAGCGACCGCTCGTACTGGGACGACCAGTTACAACTAAACGTTAACGCGCCGCTGTATCAGGGCGGCGTGGTTTCAGCCCAGGTGCAACAGGCCGAAGGGCAACAAAAAATCTCTGCCTCGCAGGTCGAACAGGCAAAACTGGATGTGCTGCAACGAGCGTCTGTGGCATATGCGAACTGGACCGGCGCACGGGGTCGCGAAGAAGCCGGTTTAGCACAATCCGAAAGTGCGCACAAAACGCGAGATGTGTACCAAAATGAATATAAATTGGGCAAACGCAGTCTGAATGATCTATTAACCGTCGAGCAAGATGTCTTTCAGGCGCAATCGGCTGAAATAAATGCCAATTATGATGGCTGGGTCGCCGCAGTGAATTATGCCGCTGCGGTTAATAACCTTATTCCATTAGCGGGAATTAAACAGGGCTTATACAACGACTTACCCGACTTGAAATAATCCTGCCATTATTAATATCAGGTATGCATCGTTGTTGAGTGATTACCTTTGTCTTATTTAGATAAATGGACTCGCTAAGGATGTGCGCCATTTATCAGGAATGCCATTATGAGCCTGATTATTGATGTTATTTCGCGAAAAACATCCGTCAAACAAACGCTGATTAATCCAGGCGACGTTACGGTTGTCATTTATGAGCCCTCTGTAGTGCAGGTTCATGCTCAGGCATCTGCCGTTGTGCGTTATGTCCGTGACGGAAATGACCTGTTGATCTATATGCAAGACGGCACGGTGATCCGCTGCAACGGTTATTTCCTGCAAGCGGCAAATACCAGCGAACAATCTCAACTGGTGTTTGCCGATGGTCAACAGCTGACACATGTCACCTTTGCCGATACCGCCACCGGTGGCTTAGCGCCCGTAGAACTGACTGCCCAGACCACTGCGATTGAAAGCATTGCGCCATTTCTTGATACCGTTGCTCAGACCAGCGCCTTCCCGTGGGGTTGGCTGGCGGGGGCGGCGGTAGGTGGTGGTGCGCTTGGTGCACTGCTGGCAAGCGGTGGTGATGGCGACTCGAAAACGGAAGTGATTAATAACCCTACGCCACCCGCTGAGCCTGGCAACGCCACACCATCATTTTTAGTTACCGATAATCAGGGCGATCAGCGCGGCATTCTCGCCACCAATGACATCACCGATGATACCACGCCAACCTTTAGCGGCAGCGGGCAGGCGGGGGCGACTATTCAGATTAAAGACAGTAACGGCAATACTATTGCCAGTACTCAGGTAGACAACAACGGTCAGTGGAGTGTCTCGTTACCCACGCAAAGTGCAGGTGAACATACCTGGTCAGTGGTGCAAATTGTCGGCAGTACCATCACTGACGCCGGTTCGATAACGTTAACCATCGACAATAGTCAGGCCAGCGTGCAGGTTGCCACCACCGCAGGCGATAACATTATTAACGCCAGCGAACAGGCCGCCGGGTTTACGCTTTCTGGCACCAGTAGCCATCTGGCGCAGGGAACAGAACTCACCGTTACGCTAAACGGCAAAACCTACACCACCAGCGTAGGCGCTAACGGTGCCTGGAGCGTGCAGGTGCCGACCGCCGACGCCCAGACATTAGGCGAAGGCAATCAGGCGGTGCTGGTCAGTGGGAAAGATGCCACGGGCAATACGGTCACCGGAGCGCAGCTGCTAACGGTCGATACCCAGCCGCCAACACTTGCAATCAACACCATCGCTCAGGACAACATTGTCAGCGCCTCAGAACATAATGCCTCGCTGGTAGTGAGCGGCACTTCGAACGCAGAAGCCGGGCAAACCGTAACACTGACCGTTAACGGGAAAAGCCACACAGCAACTGTCGGTAGTGACGGAACCTGGCAAGTGACGCTGCCTGCCGCAGAAGTGCAGGCGCTGGCAGATGGTGACTACGCCATAAATGCCAGCGTCAGCGACCGGGCAGGAAACACCACCAGCAACAGCGTAAATTTCACAGTAGACACCGGTGCGCCAGTGGTCAGCGTTAACACCGTTGCGGGTGACGATATTCTTAATACCGCCGAACAGATTGTGGCGCAGATTATTTCCGGGCGGGTCAGTGGGGCTTCCCCTGGCGACACGGTCACCGTCAAGTTAGGCGCCACAGTTCTGTCCGGCGTGGTGCAGGCAGACGGTAGCTGGAATGTGGCGCTTGATCCGGCGGTAACTCGCACTCTAGCGCGTGGCCCTAACGATATTATCGTCACGGTGACCGATGCCGCCGGAAATACCGGTACAGCGACTCATAACATCACCCTGGCGGGCGTCGCGCCGCAAGTCGCGATAGATGCGATCAGCGGAGATAACGTACTGAATGAGTTGGAGTCTCAGCAGCCGCTAACGTTAAGCGGCACCAGCAATTTGCCCGATGGCGGTACAGTTAGCGTGACGTTGAATAATGTCACGTATAGCGCTCAGGTCAGCGGCGGCGTCTGGTCGCTGAGCGTTCCGGTGAGTGATGTTGTTAATCTTGCGAACACCAATTACACCGTCACTGCCAGCGCCACCGATGTGACCGGCAACACTGGCACCGCGCAGAGCAATTTGCTGGTCGATACGGTGCTGCCGCAGGTGATCATCAACACCTTTGCGGGCGACAACATTGTCAACAACGCCGAAGCGGGAGCAGATCAAACCCTGAGTGGCGTCGTCGTGGGCGCCGCGCAGGGCGATACGGTCACTATTGAACTGGGCGGCAATACTTACACGGCGACGGTGGACAGCAATCTCACCTGGAGCGTGAACGTTCAGGCGGCAGATTTACAGGCGCTGGGCGATGGTGCGTTAACCATTAATGCTTCGGTTACTACCGTACATGGCAATACGGGTAGCAGTGCGCTTTATATCACCATCAGCGCCGGGCTGCCGGGGCTGCGCATTGACACCATCGCGGGCGATGATGTGATCAATGCCGTTGAGCAGCAGCAAAACCTGATTATCACCGGTAGCAGTACTAATTTGCCCGCCGGAAGAGTGGTCACTGTTTTGCTCGGCGGCAACACCTACCAGGGGGTGACCGACAGCAACGGCAACTGGCAGGTAGGCGTGCCTGCGGCAGATCTACAGGCACTGACGCCGGGTACGATAGTGGTTAATGCCAGCGCAACGGACCCCGCCGGGAACCCGGTTACTATCGATCGCAACGTGGAGGTTAATCCGGGCGCGGTGCTTATTACCATCAATACCGTCTCCGGCGATGACATTATCAATGCCGCAGAAAAAGGCGCGCCATTGACGCTGACCGGTACCACGCAGCTGGTGGAAACCGGGCAAACCGTAGTAGTGAAATTCGCCGGGCAGACCTTTACCACTACCGTTCAGGCAGATGGCGGCTGGAGCCTGACCGTTCCCGCCAGCGCGGTGAGTAGCCTGGCAGACGGTGCGGCGGAAATCACTGCGACCGTCACTAATATCAGCGGTAACACAGGCGACACCTCCCGCACCATTACTGTCGACAGCCAGGCTCCGGCTTTAAGCATCGACTCGCTGACGGCTGATAACATCATTAACGCCGCCGAAAGTGGTCAGGATCTGCAAATCACTGGCACCACCGACGCTCAGCCGGGGCAGACGGTGACCGTCACGCTTAATGGGCAGACCTATCAGGGCGTCGTGCAGTCAGATGGCACCTGGAGCGTGACCGTTCCCGCCGCCAACGTTGGCGCACTGGCTGACGGCAACGCCACGGTGACCGCGAGCGTGAACGATATCGCTGGTAACCCGACCAGCGTCTCACGAGTGGCGCTGGTCGATGCCACGCCGCCGGTGGTGACCATTAATCCGGTGGCAACCGATAACGTCATTAACACGCCGGAACACACTCAGGCGCAAATTATCAGCGGCACGGTCACCGGCGCGCAGGCGGGCGATATTGTCACCGTTACGCTGAATGATGTGGATTACACCACGGTGGTGGATGCTTCCGGCAACTGGAGTCTGGGCGTTCCGGCCTCCGTTGTCAGCGGACTGGTGGACGGCAGTTATCCTGTCATCGTCTCGGTAACCGACCGCGCAGGAAACAGCGGCAGCCAGTCATTGACCGTCACGGTCAATACCGCAGCTCCCCTTATCGGCATTAACAGCATTGCGGGCGATGATGTGATCAACGCCAGCGAAAAAGGAGCCGATCTCCAGATCACCGGCACCAGCGATCAGCCTGTTAATACCACCATCACCGTGACGCTGAACGGGCAAAATTACACCACCACGACCGACGCCTCCGGCAACTGGAGCGTCACCGTTCCGGCATCGGCGGTAACCGCACTGGGCCAGGCCAACTACACGGTAACGGCGGCGGTGACGAGTAATATCGGCAACAGCAACACCGCCAGCCATAACGTGCTGGTCGACAGCGCGCTGCCCGGCGTGACCATTAACCCGGTGGCAACCGACGATATTATTAACGCCGCCGAAGCGGGTGCTGCGCAAACCATCAGCGGGCAGGTTACCGGAGCTGCCGTTGGCGACACGGTAACCGTTACGCTGGGCGGTAATACTTACACCGCCACCGTGCAGGCCAATTTAAGCTGGAGCGTGAGCGTTCCGGCGGCAGATATTCAGGCGCTGGGTAATGGCGATTTAACGGTAAGCGCCTCGGTCACCAATCAAAACGGCAATACCGGCAGCGGCACACGGGATATCACCATCGACGCCAATCTGCTCGGTCTGCGGGTCGATACGGTGGCGGGTGATGATGTGGTCAATATCATCGAACACGGGCAGGCGCTGGTGGTCAGCGGCAGCAGCTCAGGGCTGGCTGAAGGCACCCCGCTTACAGTTACGATTAATAATGTGGAATACACCACTGCGGTGCAGGCCGATGGTAGCTGGAGCGTGGGCGTCACGGCGGCGCAGGTTAGCGCCTGGCCTGCGGGGACGGTGTCTATTGCTGTATCCGGGGAAAGTAGCGCCGGAAATCCGATAAGCATTACGCATCCGGTAACGGTGGATCTCACGCCGGCGGCGATCACAATCAACACCATCGCCACGGACGACGTGATTAACGCCGCAGAAAAAGGCGCTGATTTAACCCTTTCCGGCACCACCACGAATGTAGAGCCAGGACAAACCGTCACCGTCAACTTTGGCGGGAAAAATTACACCGCCAGCGTGGCGAGCGATGGTAGCTGGACTGCCACCGTTCCTGCCGCCGATCTGGCAGCATTACCTGAGGGTAGCGCCTCCGCGCAGGCCAGCGTCAGCAATATCAATGGCAATAGCGCCTCGGCGGTGCATAACTACAGCGTCGATAGCAGCGCGCCAACCATCATTATCAATACCGTCGCCAGCGACAATATCGTTAACGCCAGCGAAGCCGATACGGGCGTGACGGTGAGCGGCAGCACCACCGCTGAAGCGGGGCAGATTGTTACGGTAACGCTCAATAGCCCGACCGTGCAGACCTATCAGGCAACGGTACAGGCCGACGGCAGCTGGAGTATTACTATTCCGGCGGCAGACCTTGAGGCATTGACGGATGGCAGCCACACCCTGACCGCCACGGTTAATGACAAAGCGGGCAACCCGGCGAGCACCACGCATAATCTGGCGGTGGATCTCACCGTTCCGGTACTGACCATTAACACCATTGCGGGCGATGATATTATTAACGCCGCCGAACACGGGCAGGCGCTGGTGATTTCCGGTTCCAGCACTGGCGGGGAGGCGGGCGATATCGTCAGCGTCACGCTAAACAATAAAACCTACACCACCACCCTGGATGCCTCCGGCAACTGGAGCGTCGGCGTTCCGGCGGCTGATGTCACTGCGCTGGGCAGCGGCCCGCAAACCGTGACGGCGACCGTTACCGATGTGGCTGGCAACAGCGACAACGAGACGCACACGGTCACCGTTAACCTTACCGCGCCGACCATTGGCATCAACCCCATTGCCAGCGATGACGTGATTAATGCCACGGAAAAAGGCGCGGATCTGCAAATTTCCGGCACCAGTAATCAGCCCGCAGGCACCACAATTACGGTGACGCTTAACGGGCAAAATTACTCCGCCACGACGGACGCCGCAGGCAACTGGAGCACCACGGTGCCAGCCTCTGCCGTCGGTGCGCTGGGCGAAGCCAGTTACACGGTGACGGCGAACGTCACCGACAGCACGGGCAATAGCAATTCCGCCAGCCATAACGTGCAGGTGAATACCGCGCTGCCGGGTGTCACCATTAATCCGGTGGCGACCGACGATATTATTAACGCGGCGGAATCGGGCGTGGCGCAGACCATCAGCGGCCAGGTGACGGGCGCGGCGGCGGGCGATACGGTTACCGTGACGCTTGGCGGGAAAACCTACACCGCTACCGTGCAGGGCAATTTTAGCTGGAGCGTGGACGTTCCGGCGGCGGATATTCAGGCCATCGGTAATGGCGACCTGACAGTTAACGCCTCGGTAACCAACGGCGTGGGTAATACAGGCAGCGGTGCGCGCGATATTGTGATAGATGCCAATCTGCCAGGTCTGCGCGTTGATACCGTGGCGGGCGATGATGTGGTTAACAGCATCGAGCACGGTCAGGCACTGGTGATAACCGGTAGCAGCAGCGGGCTGGCGGCGGGCGCGGCGCTGACGGTGGTGATCAATAACGTCACCTATGGCGCGACAGTATTAGCCGATGGCACATGGAGCGTTGGCGTTCCGGCGGCAGACGTGGGCAACTGGCCTGCGGGGACGGTGGATATCACAGTTTCAGGCGCCAGTAGCGCAGGAAACCCGGTCACCATCACCCATCCGGTCACCGTCGATCTGGCGGCGGTGGCGATCTCCATTAACACCGTTTCCGGCGATGATGTGATTAACGCCGCCGAAAAAGGGGCAGATTTATCCCTTTCCGGCAGCACTTCCGGCGTGGAAGCGGGGCAAACCGTCACCGTCACCTTTGGCGGCAAAACCTATATCGCTACCGTAGCGGGCGATGGCAGCTGGACAACCACCGTACCCGCCGCCGATCTCAGCGCGTTACGTGACGGCGAAGCCACGGTACAGGCCAGTGTCAGCAATATTAACGGCAACACGGCTTCGGCAACCCACGCCTATAGCGTCGATGCCACGGCACCGACGCTTGCCATTAACACCATCGCCACCGACGATATTCTTAACGCCGCTGAGGCGGGAAATCCGTTAACCATCAGCGGCACCAGCACCGCCGAAGCGGGGCAAACGGTAACCGTCACGCTTAATGGTGTGGCTTACATCGGCACCGTTCAGGCGGGCGGTAGCTGGAGCGTCAGCGTGCCGACAACAGATCTCAGCAATCTGACCGCCAGCCCGTACACGGTCAGCGCCTCGGTAAGCGACAAAGCGGGTAACCCGGCGACCGCCACTCACGGCCTGGCGGTGGATCTCACCGTGCCAGTTTTAACCATTAACACCGTCTCCGGCGATGACATCATTAACGCCACCGAACACGGACAGGCGCTGGTGATCTCCGGTTCCAGCACTGGCGGGGAAGCGGGCGATGTCATCACCATCACGTTAAACAGTAAAACCTACACTACCACGCTGGACGCCTCCGGCAACTGGAGCGTCGGCGTTCCGGCAGCAGACGTCACTGCGCTGGGCAGCGGCCCGCAAACCATCACTGCGGCAATTACCGATACGGCAGGCAACAGCGATGATGCCAGCCGCACGCTCACCGTAAATCTCACCGCGCCAACCATTGGCATCAACACTATCGCCAGCGATGACGTGATTAACGCCACAGAAAAAGGCGCGGATCTGCAAATCACCGGCACCAGTAATCAGCCCGCAGGCACCACAATAACGGTGACGCTGAACGGGCAAAATTACACCGCTACCACCGATAGCAGTGGCAACTGGAGCGCCACGGTGCCAGCCTCGGCAGCTAGCGCGTTGGGTGAAGCCAACTACACGGTAACGGCGAGCGTTACCGACACGGCAGGCAACAGTAATTCCGCCAGCCATAATGTGCTGGTCAACAGCGCCTTACCTGGCGTTACCATTAACGCTGTGGCAACCGATGACATTATTAATGCCGCCGAAGCGGGCAGTGCGCAAACCATCAGCGGGCAGGTGACGGGCGCGGCGGCGGGCGATACGGTCACCGTCACGCTGGGCGGCAACACCTACACCGCTACGGTGCAGGCTAATTTAAGCTGGAGTGTCAGCGTTCCGGCGGCGGATATTCAGGCGCTTGGTAACGGCGACCTGACAGTTAACGCCTCGGTCACCAACGTCGTGGGCAACAGCGGCAGCGGCTCGCGCGATATCACTATCGATGCCAATCTGCCTGGTTTGCGGGTCGATACCGTAGCGGGCGATGATGTTATTAACAGCATTGAGCACAATCAGGCGCTGGTGATAACAGGTAGCAGCACCGGGCTGACGGCAGGAACGGCATTAACGGTCGTGATTAACAACGTCACTTACGCTGCCACGGTGTTAGCTGACGGTACATGGAACCTCGGCGTTCCGGCGGCAGACGTCAGCAACTGGCCTGCGGGTACGGTGGATATCACGGTAAGCGGTACTAACAGCGCTGGAACAACCTCCACCATTACCCATCCGGTTACCGTCGATCTGGCGGCGGTCGCCATAACCATTAACACTCTCTCCGGCGATGATGTGATCAATGCCGTCGAAAAAGGCGAAACGCTGGTGGTGAGCGGCAGTACCAGCGGTATAGAAGCCGGGCAGACGGTGACCGTCACCTTTAGCGGCAAAAATTACACCACCACCGTGGAAGCCAACGGCAGCTGGACGGTGAATGTGCCGCCTGCCGATCTCGCTGCGTTGCCGGACGGCGCGGGCAACGTGCAGGCGAGCGTCAGCAACATTAACGGCAACAGCGCCCAGGCCGATCGCGCGTACAGCGTCGATGCCACCGCGCCGCTTGTGACCATCAACACCATCGCCAGCGACGATATTCTCAACGTGAGCGAAGCGGGCGCGGGGATAACCATCAGCGGCACCACCACGGCGCAGGCCGGACAGACGCTGACTGTCACGCTCAATAACAACACGTACCAGACTACCGTCCAGGCGGATGGCACCTGGAGTGTGAACGTTCCGGCGACAGATTTAAGCGGATTAACCGCCAGCAGTTATACCGTGACCGCCACGGTGAGCGACAAAGCGGGTAACCCGGCAAGCGCGGATCATGCACTGGCGGTGGACGTGACCGCGCCGGATCTCACCATTAACACCGTCGCGGGCGATGACATTATCAACGCCATCGAACACGGGCAGGCGCTGGTGGTGAGCGGAACCAGTACGGGCGCGGCGGCAGGCGATGTGGTGACCGTCACGCTGAACGGTAAAAACTACACCACCACGCTGGACGCCTCCGGTAACTGGAGTGTGGGTATTCCGGCGGCGGATGTCACGGCACTGGCAACCGGTAGCCAGACCATCACCGCCAGCCTGAGCGATCGCGCGGGCAACAGCGACAGCACGACTCACGATGTGACCGTTGATCTCAGTGGCCCGACACTGACCATTAACACTGTCTCCGGTGATGACATTATTAATAATGCGGAGAAAACCCAGGATCTGATCATCAGCGGCGTCTCCAGCGGCCTGGCGGCAGGCACTACGGTCACCGTGATGTTGAACGGCCTGGCGTACAGCGCCACCACCGACGGCTCCGGCAACTGGAGCGTTACCGTGCCGGCTTCGGCGGTCGGCGCACTGGGCGAGGCGGTTTATTCGATTAGCGCCAGCGCCACCGACAGCGCGGGTAACAGCGGTAGTACTACCCATACGGTAAATGTCGAATCACTCCTGCCAGGGGTAATCATTAATACTGTGGCGGGTGATGACATTATCAACGCCGCTGAAATCGCCGTTAACCAGACCCTCAGCGGACAGGTTACGGGGACGGCAGCAGCAGGAGATTCGGTCACTGTCACGCTCGGCGGTAATCAATACATTGCCACCGTGCAGCCAGATTTAAGCTGGAGCGTCAGCGTGCCTGCGGCAGATTTGCAGGCGCTGGGTAACGGTGAACTGACCATCAGCGCCTCGGTGACCAATTCCGCAAATAATACCGGCACCGCGACGCACGACATCGTGATAGACGCCAATCTGCCAGGCCTGCGGGTCGATACCGTGGCAGGCGATGATGTGATTAACAGCATTGAGCACACTCAGGCGCTGGTGGTCACCGGTAGCAGTAGCGGACTGGCGGCGGGCGCGGCGTTGACGGTAGTCATCAACAACGTCACCTACGGCGCAACGGTACTCGCCGATGGCACCTGGAGCGTCGGCGTTCCGGCAGCGGACGTGGCTGACTGGCCTGCGGGGACGGTTAATATTGCCGTCTCTGGCACCAATACCGCAGGAACCACAACCAGCATTACTCATCCGGTCACGGTCAATCTCGCTGCCGTGGCGATTACCATCAATACACTCTCCACTGACGATGTAATAAACGCCGCCGAAAAAGGCACTGATTTGCAGCTTTCCGGCACCACCTCCGGCGTGGAAGCGGGGCAGACCATTACCGTTATTTTCGGTGGCAAAAGCTACACCACCACGGTTGCCGCGGATAATACCTGGGGGCTGACGATCCCAGCCGCCGATCTCGCAACCTTGCCGGATGGCGCAGCAAACGTCCAGGCCAGCGTCAGCAACGTCGCGGGTAACAACGCCCAGGCAACGCATGTTTATAGCGTCGATGCCACCGCGCCCTCCGTCACCATCAACACCATTGCCAGCAACGATATTCTTAATGCCGCCGAAGCGGGATCGGCGCTGACTATCAGCGGCACCAGCACCGCAGAAGCCGGGCAGACAGTGACCGTGACGCTAAACGGCATCAATTACAGCGGCAACGTGCAGGCAGACGGGAGCTGGAGCGTCAGCGTACCGACTGGCGATTTAGCTAACCTCACTGCCAGCTCGTATACCGTCAACGCCTCGGTAAGCGACAAAGCCGGAAATCCGGCCTCGGCAACGCATAACCTGACGGTAGACCTTGCCGCTCCGGTCGTCACCATTAACACGGTAGCGGGCGATGACGTGATTAACGCCACGGAACATGCTCAGGCGCAGATTATCAGCGGCTCGGCAACGGGCGCGACGACGGGTAACACGGTTTCCGTGACGATTGGCACGACCACCTACACCACCGTGCTGGACGCCAACGGCAACTGGAGCATCGGTGTGCCTGCCAGCGTGATTTCCGCGCTGGCCCAGGGCGATGTGACCATTACCGCCACGGTTACCGACTCCGCAGGCAACAGCGGCACGGCCTCGCACACTGTCAGCGTGGCGCTCGGTGCACCGATACTCGCCATTAACACCATCGCCGTCGATGACATCATCAACGCCATGGAGAAAGGCGCGGATCTGTCGATTTCCGGCACCAGCAACCAGCCTGCGGGCACGCAGGTAACTGTTACGCTCAACGGGCAAAATTACACCACCACTGCCGATGCTTCCGGGAACTGGAGCGTGACTGTTCCGGCGTCTGCGGTTGGTACGCTCGGTGAAGCGACTTATACGGTGACTGCCGCCGCAACCGATGTTGATGGCAATAGCGGTTCCGCCAGCCATAACGTGCAGGTTAATACCGCGCTACCGGGCGTCACCATTAACGTTGTGGCAACGGACGATATTATTAACGCCGCCGAAGCGGGGGCAACTCAAACTATCAGCGGGCAGGTCACGAGGGCCGCGGCGGGCGACACGGTGACCGTGACGCTAGGCGGGGCGACTTACACCGCTACGGTACAGGCAGACTTAAGCTGGAGTGTCGATGTTCCGGCTTCGGCGTTACAGGCGTTGGGCAACGGAGAGCTGACCATTTCGGCTTCGGTAACGAACAGCGTAGGCAATACCGGTAACGGCACGCGCGAAATCACCATAGACGCGAATCTCCCCGGTCTGCGGGTCGATACCGTGGCGGGCGATGATGTGGTCAACATTATCGAGCACGGTCAGGCGCTGGTGATTACCGGCAGCAGCTCTGGGCTGGCGATGGGTAGCAATGTCACGCTGACCATTAACGGGCAAACCTATGTTGCGGCAGTGCTGGCGGATGGCACCTGGAGCGTCGGCGTTCCGGCGGTGGATGTCAGCGCCTGGCCTGCGGGGGCGGTGACGATTACGGCGAGCGGCAGCACTACCGCCGGAAACCCGGTGAGCGTCACGCATCCGGTGACTGTCGATCTCTCGGCGGTGGCTGTCAGCATCAACGCCATTACCGCCGATGATGTGATTAACGCCGCTGAAAAAGGCGCGGCATTAACGCTCTCCGGCAGCACCTCTGGCGTGGAGGCCGGGCAAACGGTCACCGTGACCTTTGGCGGTAAAACCTATACTGCAAGTGTCGCGGCGAATGGTTCCTGGAGCACCACGGTTCCGGCGGCGGATATGGCAGCCCTGCGTGATGGCGATGCCAGCGCACAGGCCAGCGTCAGCAATGTTAACGGCAACACCACCACCACTACCCACGCGTACAGCGTCGATGCCAGCGCGCCAACGGTGACCATTAACGCTATTGCGGGTGACGATATTCTTAACGCCGCCGAAGCGGGTACGGCGCTGACCATCACCGGCAGCAGCACGGCGGAAGCCGGGCAGACGGTGACCGTCACGCTCAATGGCGCAAATTATACCGGCACGGTGCAAACAGACGGTAGCTGGAGCGTCAGCGTGCCGCCTTCAGCGTTAAGCGCCCTGACCGCCAGCAACTACACCGTCAGCGCGGCGGTGAGCGACAAAGCCGGAAACCCGGCCTCCGCTAACCATAACCTGACGGTGGATACATCCGTTCCGGTCGTCACCATCAACACGGTGGCGGGCGATGATGTAATCAACGCGACGGAACACGCCCAGGCGCAGATTATCAGCGGCTCTGCCACTGGTGCGGCAACCGGTAACACCGTGACGGTGACTATCGGCACAAATACCTTCACCACGGTGCTGGATGCCAGCGGCAACTGGAGCGTCGGCGTCCCGGCAAGCGTTGTTTCGGCACTGGCAAACGGCACGGTGACCATTAACGCCAGCGTCACTGACGCCGCCGGAAACAGCGGCAGCGCCACCCATCAGGTGACGGTCAATACCGGGCTGCCGACCATTACCTTTAACGCCATCAGCAGCGATAACGTCCTGAATGCTGATGAAAAAGGCCAGCCGTTGACCATCAGCGGTAGCAGTACGGGGCTGGCGACAGGCGCACAGGTTACCGTCACGCTCAACGGTCACAATTACAGCGCCACCACCGACGCAGCAGGCAACTGGACCTTAACCGTGCCTGTCAGCGATCTGGCGGCATTAGGTCAGGCTAACTATACCGTCAGCGCCAGTGCCACCAGTGCGGCAGGCAACACCGCCAGCAGCCAGGCGAATTTACTGGTCGACAGCGGCCTGCCAGGCGTCACCATCAATACCGTGGCGGACGACGATATTATCAACGCCGCCGAAGCCGGGGCCGATCAAACCATCAGCGGGGGGGTGACCCGCGCCGCCGCTGGCGATACGGTTACTGTGACGCTGGGCGGCAACACTTACACCACCACGGTACAGGGCAACTTAAGCTGGAACGTCACCGTTCCGGCAGCCGATCTCCAGGCGTTGGGAAATGGTGATTTGATCATTACCGCCTCGGTCACCAACGCGAATGGCAACACCGGTAGCGGCACGCGGGATATCACCATTGATGCCAACTTGCCGGGGCTGCGCGTGGATACCGTGGCGGGCGATGATATCGTCAACAGCATCGAGCATGGTCAGGCACTGGTGATCACTGGTGGCAGTAGTGGCCTGAATGCAGGTGCTGTGCTGACGGTTACCATCAACAGTGTGGCTTATTCTGCCTCGGTACAGGCAGACGGGAGCTGGAGCGTCGGCATTCCAGCAGCAAGCGTCAGTGCATGGCCAGCGGGGCCGTTAACCGTTGAAGTGACAGGCCAGAGCAGCGCCGGAAATCCGGTCAGCGTCAGCCATCCGTTCACCGTCGATTTAACGGCGGTGGCAATCAGCATCAACACTGTTGCCAGCGATGACGTAATTAACGCCGCCGAAAAAGGCACCGACCTGACCCTTTCTGGCAGCACCAGCGGAATTGAAAGTGGGCAAACCGTTACCGTCACTTTTGGCGGCAAAACCTACACCGCCAGCGTCGCCGCCAACGGAAGCTGGAGCGTAAACGTTCCGGCGGCGGATTTGGCAAGCCTGCCAGACGGCGCGGCGAACGTGCAGGCCAGCGTTAGCAGCGCGAGCGGTAACAGTGCCTCGGCGACCCATGCGTACAGCGTTGACGCCAGCGCGCCGACGCTCACCATTAACACCATCGCCAGCGATGACATCCTTAACGCCACGGAGGCGGGAAACCCGCTCACCATCAGCGGCACCAGCACCGCCGAAACCGGGCAGACGGTCACCGTCACCCTTAACGGCGCAACTTACACCGGTAATGTACAGGAGGACGGTAGCTGGAGCGTCAGCGTTCCCACTTCAGCCCTGGGCGCTCTGACTGCAAGCAATTACACCGTCAGCGCCACGGTCAACGACAAAGCGGGCAATCCCGGCAGCGCCAGCCATAATCTGGCGGTAGACACCACCGCGCCGGTTCTCACCATTAACACCGTGGCAGGCGATGACATCATTAACGACGCCGAACACGCACAGGCGTTGGTGATCTCCGGTACCAGCACGGGCGGGGAAGCGGGCGATGTGGTGAGCGTTGTGCTCAATGGCAAAACGTATACCACGACGCTGGATGCCTCCGGCAACTGGAGCGTTGGCGTACCGGCAGCGGATGTTGCGGCACTCAGTAGCGGCGCACAGACCATCACCGCCAGCGTCAGCGATCGGGCGGGCAACAGCGACGACGCCAGCCGAACCGTCACCGTTAACCTCACCGCGCCAGCGATTAGCATCAACACCATCGCGGGCGATGACGTGATCAACGCGACGGAAAAAGGATCCGATCTGGCGCTTTCCGGCACCAGCGATCAGCCTGCGGGCACGGCGATCACCGTCACGCTGAATGGACAAAACTACAGCGCCACCACCGATGCCTCCGGCAACTGGAGCGTTACCGTGCCTGCCTCGGCAGTCAGTGCGCTGGGCGAAGCGACATATAGCGTCACGGCGAGCGTCACCAACGCCCAGGGCAACAGCAGTACTGCCAGCCATAATGTGCAGGTCATTACCGCGCTGCCGGGCGTCACCCTTAATCCGGTGGCGACGGACGATATTATCAATGCTTCAGAGGCGGGCAGCGCGCAAACTATCAGCGGCCAGGTAACCGGGGCGGTGGCTGGCAGCACCGTCACCGTTGAACTGGGTGGTAAAACTTACACCGCCACCGTCCAGGCTGATTTAAGCTGGAATGTAAGCGTACCAGCCGCTGACTGGCAGGCGTTAGGTAACGGTGAATTAACGGTTAATGCCTCGGTGACCAACGCCGTTGGCAACACCGGCAGCGGCATGCGTGATATCACCATCGATGCCAGTCTGCCCGGTCTGCGGGTGGATACCGTCGCAGGCGATGATGTGGTCAATATCATCGAACACGCTCAGGCGCAGGTGATTACCGGGAGCAGCTCCGGCTTTACGGCAGGCACGGCGCTGACCGTGGTGATAAATAACCAAACTTATGCCGCCACGGTGTTGGCGAACGGCACCTGGAGCGTCGGCGTTCCGGCGGCGGATGTCAGTAACTGGCCTGCGGGAACGCTGAATATTACCGTTAGCGGGGCGAACAGTGCCGGAACACAAACCAGCATTACCCATCCGGTGAGCGTTGATCTCACTACCGTTGCCATCAGCATTAACGCTATTACCCCTGATGATGTGATTAACGCCGCCGAAAAAGGCGCGGCGCTAACGCTTTCCGGCAGCACGTCCGGCGTCGAAGCGGGGCAAACCGTTACTATTACCTTTGGCGGCAAAACCTACACCACCACGGTGGCGGCAAACGGTAGCTGGAGCACCACCGTTCCGACTGCGGATTTGGCGGCTCTGCGTGACGGCGATGCCAGCGCCCAGGTGCGGGTGACTAACGTCAACGGCAACAGCGCCACGACAACGCATGAATACAGCGTCGATAGCGCCGCGCCAACGGTGACCATCAACACCATTGCCAGCGATAACATCATCAACGCCAGCGAAGCGGCGGCGGGCGTAACGGTTTCCGGCACCAGCACCGCGGAAACCGGGCAAACGCTCACCGTCACGCTAAACGGCACTAACTACCAGACCACGGTACAGGCGGACGGCAGCTGGAGCTTAACGCTGCCTGCCAGTGACCTAACCGCACTTGCCAATAACGGCTACACCCTGACCGCCACGGTCAGCGATCTGGCGGGTAACCCTGGCAGCGCCAGCAAAGGCGTCACCGTCGATACCACTGCTCCGGTGATCAGCTTTAACACCGTGGCGGGCGATGATGTGATTAACAACGTCGAACACACTCAGGCGCAGATTATCAGCGGCACCGCCACGGGTGCGGTGGCGGGCGACCGCCTGGTGGTGACTATCGCCGGGCAGCAGTATGTCACCAGCACCGATGCCAGCGGCAACTGGAGCGTTGGCGTGCCAGCCAGTGTGATTTCCGGCCTTGCGGACGGTACGGTGACCATCAGCGCCACCATCACCGACAGCGCAGGCAACAGCAGCACGCAGACGCACAACGTGCAGGTCAATACGGCGGTGGTGTCGCTCTCAGTCAGCACCATCAGTGGCGATAATATTATTAACGCCGCCGAAGCAGGCAGTGCGCTGACCCTGAGCGGCACCGGAACGAACTTTGCCGCAGGCACGGTGGTGACCGTGTTGCTTAACGGCAAAGGCTACAGCGCTACCATTCAGAACAACGGGAGCTGGAGTGTGAACGTGCCTGCGGCGGACGTTGCAGCACTGGCGGATGGCACCAGCTACACGGTTAGCGCCTCCGCCCAGGACAGCGCAGGAAACAGCGCCACGGCCTCGCGCAGCGTGGCGGTGGATCTCACCGCACCGGTTATCAACATTAATACCGTTTCGACGGATGACCGACTCAACGCCGCCGAACAGCAGCAGCCGTTAACCCTTAACGGCTCGACCAGCGCGGAAGTGGGGCAGACGGTCACTGTCACCTTTGGCGGCAAAACCTATACCGCCACGGTTGCCGCCAATGGCACCTGGGCGCTGAACGTGCCTGCGGCGGATCTGGCAGCACTCGGGCAAGGCGCGCAGACCATTACCGCCAGCGTGAACGATCGTGCCGGTAACCCCGGTCAAACCACGCACGCCCTGACCGTCGATACCGTTGCGCCAACGGTCACCATCGCCACGGTGGCGGGTGACGATATTATCAACAACGCCGAGCAGCTTGCCGGGCAGACCATCAACGGCACCACCACCGCCGAAGTGGGCCAGACGGTGACCGTTACCTTTAACGGGCAAACCTGGACCGCAACGGTCGGCAGTGGCGGAAGCTGGTCGGTATTTATTCCGGCGCAGCAGTTTGCCGGATTAAGCGACGGCAGCTACACCATTAGCGCGACGGTCAGCGATCAGGCCGGAAACCCCGGTAGCGCCAGCCGTGGCGTGACGTTGAATGGCGGCGTGCCAACGGTCACCATCAATACCTTTGCGGGCGATGATGTGGTGAACGCGGCGGAACACGGCGCGTCTTTGGTGATCAGCGGCACCACCACCGCCCCAGTCGGGCAGACGCTGACTCTGACCTTAAACGGTAAAACCTACACCACTACGGTGCAGACCGGTGGTAGCTGGAGCTACACCCTCGGCAGCGCCGATGTCACCGCGCTGGCGGACGGCAATGCCTATGTGATTAACGCTTCGGTGAGCAACGCCATTGGCAACATCGGTAGCAGCAATCACACCATTACCGTCGATCTCAGCGCCCCGGCGATGGGCATTAATATTGATTCCCTGCAAGCCGACACTGGCCTTAGCGCCAGTGACTTTATCACCAGCGTCAGCCCGGTGGTGGTCAACGGCTCACTCACCGCCGCGCTTGCCAGTAACGAGACGGCGCAAATCAGTATCGACGGCGGTGTAACCTGGACCACGCTTACCGTTACCGGCACGACCTGGCGCTATAACGACAGCCGCACGCTGACCGATGGTAACTATCTCTATCAGGTGCGGGTGATTGATGCGGCGGGCAACGTCGGGGCGACTGATAGCCAGAATGTGGTGATCGACACTACTGCGCCAGATCCCGCGGTGAAAACCATCGCCATTAGCGCGATCACCACCGATACAGGTCTGATTACTAATGATTTTGTCACCAGCGACACGACGCTTGCGGTGAGTGGTACGCTCGGCGCGGCGCTCTCTGCTGGTGAGTTCGCGCAAATCAGTATCGATGGCGGCACCACCTGGCAGAATCTGGCAGTAAATGGATTAACCTGGACTTATCTTGACGGGCGCACGCTGACCGACGGTAACTACAACTATCAGGTACGGGTGATCGACACCGCCGGAAATATCGGCGCGACCGCCAGCCAGATAGTCACCGTGGATACCACCGCGCCGCTAGCGAGCAAAACCATCGTCATTGCGGGCATCAGCGATGACACCGGGTTAAGCAGCAGCGATTTTGTGACCCGTGACACTACGCTGACCGTGCGTGGCACGCTCGGCGCGGCGCTGGCGGCAGATGAACGGGCGCAAATCAGCCTCGACGGCGGTGTCACCTGGACTACGTTAACCGTTATTGGCACCAGCTGGAGCTATGCCGATAGTCGCACGCTCACCGACGGCACATGGAACTACACGGTGCGGGTGGTGGATCTGGCGGGGAATGTCGGGCAGACCGCGACGCAAAATGTGGTGGTCGACACCATCAGCCCGGAAGCGGCGAAAAGCATCACTATTACCGGTATCAGCGATGACACCGGAGCCAGCAGCAGCGATTTTATTACCAGCGACACCACGCTTACCGTGCGCGGCGTGCTGGGCGCGGCGCTCGGCGCTAATGAGTTCGCGCAAATCAGTACCGACAACGGCGCAACCTGGGTGAACGTGACTGTTGCCGCAGACGGTCTGAACTGGACATATGTGGACGGGCGTACGCTGACCAACGGCACCACCACCTGGCAGGTGCGGGTGGTTGATTTAGCGGGCAACGTTGGCGCAACCGGCAGCCAGTCGGCGCAGATTGACACCGTTAACCCGGTGCAGGTGCTCACCATCACCAGCATCAGCACCGATACGGGGAGTTCGGCCACCGACTTTATCACCAGCGATACCACGCTCACGCTGACCGGTTCGCTGGGGGCGGGGCTTGCCAGCGGCGAAGTGGCGCAGATTAGCCTCGATGGCGGCGCGACCTGGACCACGCTCACCACCAACGGTACGCAGTGGACTTACACTGACAGCCGCACGCTGACCGACGGCAGCTACGTTTATCAGGTACGGGTGCTGGATCTGGCGGGAAATACAGGCCCGGTGGTATCGAAAACGGTGGTGGTCGATACGATTAACCCCACCGCCACGCCGACCATTGTGTCGTATACCGATGATGTCGGGCAGCGGCAGGGGACGTTTAGCAATTCGCAGGCCACCGACGACACCACGCCGTTGCTCAACGGCGTGCTCTCTGCGCCGCTTGCCAGCGGTGAAGTCGTTTACCTTTACCGTAACGGTCTGCTGTTAGGTGCGGTAACGATGGTCGGCGCGCTGAACTGGACTTACAGCGACAGTGGTCTGGTCAGCGGTGCCTATACCTACAGCGCACGAGTGGTGGATCTGGCAGGGAATATCACCTCCTCCAGCGATTTTGTTCTGACGGTCGATACCTCAATTCCGACGACGCTTGCGCAAATCACCAATCAAACCACACGCGATACCACGCCGATTATCAGCGGCGTAATCACGGCGGCACTTGCCAGTGGGCAGTATGTTGAAGTGGTGATCAACGGCAAAACTTACACCTCGCAACCGGGCGGTGCGGTGGTGGTCGATCCGGCGCACAACACCTGGTATGTGCAACTGCCGGATACCGACGCGCTGGCGGCGTCTGCGACCGCCTATAACGTCACCGCGCAGGTGAAAAGCTCGGCGGGTAACGGTAACACCGCTAACGTCAGCACTGGCACGGTAACGGTTAACGCAGCGATTGATTACACACCGACCTGGACCACCGCCAGCAAATCCACCGCATGGGGGCTGACCTACGGCCTCGACACACACGGGATGTGGACAGTGCTGGCCAACCAGCAAATTATGCAATCCACCGATCCGCTCACCTGGTCGAAAACCGCCCTGACGCTGGTGCAAAGTGGCAACAACTATGCCACCAGCTCCATCGCCGATTACAACCGTAACGGTACGGGCGATCTGTTTATTACCCGTGATGACTACGGCACGGGGTATATCAACGGCTTTACTAATAACGGCGATGGTACGTTTTCCAGCGCCATCCAGGTGAACGTTGGCACCCTGACGTGGTATGGCTCGATTGTGGCGTTTGATAAAGAGGGCGACGGTTATCTTGATTTCTGGATTGGCGACGCGGGCGGGCCGGACTCTAACACCTTCTTGTGGAACAACGCCGGCACCCTGACAGGCAACTCCACCACCGCTAATAACGGGGGGAGTGCTACGGTCGGTGGGGCGGTGACAGGTTATTTATCACTCAACGAAGGTTCCGGTGTCGATCTTAATAATGACGGCAGAATTGATCTGGTTCAGCACACTTTCAACCTGAACAACAACTTCACCCTCTCATCGTTGATAAGCCAGGGCAATGGCACCTTCGTCTGGGGACAAAACACCATCAATACTTTCCTCAGTAGTCCTGGCTCGGGGGGAAACTCGACATCCGTTTCCATGACATGGGCCGATTTCGATGGTGACGGCGATATGGATCTCTTCCTGCCCGCCAGCCAGGGAAGAGCTAACTATGGCTCGCTGTTATTCAACACCAACGGCGTGCTGGGTAGCCCTGTGGCGGTCGGCGCGACGGCAACCACCTACGCCAGTCAATTCAGCCTGGCCGTCGACTGGGATCATGACGGGTTAATGGACATCGCCCGTATCGCCCAGACCGGACAGTCGTATCTTTATACCAACGTCAGTAACGCCAGTAACTGGACACAATCGGCCCTCGGCAGCAGCCAGAGCGGCACCACCAGCGGCGTGGCGGCAATGGACTACGACTGGGACGGCGCGGTGGATGTGCTGGTAACCAAACAGTCGGGCAGCGTGTTCCTCATCCGTAACACTAACACGGTGAGCTACGGCACCTCGCTGCACCTGCGTATCACCGATCCTAACGGTATTAACGTCTATTACGGCAATACCGTGAAGCTGTACAACTCGGCGGGCGTGCTGGTGGCGACACAAATCATCAACCCGCAGTCGGGGATGGGCGTTAACGACACCTCGGCGCTGGTCAACTTCTACGGACTTAACGCGGGAGAAACCTACAACGCGGTGCTGATCAAATCCACCGGCACTACCGCCAGCAATATCGACCAGACGGTGAATACCACCTGGGGCGGCTTACAGGCTACCGATGCCACTCACGCTTACGATCTCAGCGCCGAAGCGGGCACCGCGAGCAACAACGGCAAGTTTGTCGGCACCGGTTATAACGACACCTTCTTCGCCACCGCAGGCACCGACACCTACGACGGTTCCGGCGGCTGGGTGTACAGTTCCGGCACAGGAACCTGGCTGGCGAACGGCGGCATGGACGTGGTCGATTTCCGTCTCTCAACGGTGGGCGTCACCGCTAACTTAAGCGTTACCACCGCACAGGCCACCGGTTTTAATACCTCGACATTTACCAATATCGAAGGGATTTCCGGCTCGAATTTTAATGACACTCTGACCGGCAGCAGCGGCGATAACCAACTGGAAGGGCGCGGCGGCAACGACACGCTCAACATCGGCAACGGCGGCCATGACACCTTGCTCTATAAACTGCTCAGCGCCAGTGACGCCACCGGGGGCAACGGTTCGGACGTGGTGAATGGCTTTACGGTAGGCACCTGGGAAGGCACCGCCGACACCGATCGCATTGATATTCGTGAACTGTTACAGGGCAGTGGCTACACCGGAAACGGCAAAGCCAGCTATGTCAACGGCGTGGCAACGCTGGATGCCCAGGCCGGAAACATCGGTGATTTTGTCAAAGTCACCCAGAGCGGCAGCGACACCATCGTGCAGATCGACCGCGATGGCTCGGGCGGCAATTTTGCGACAGCTAACGTGGTCACGCTGACGGGCGTGCACACCGACCTCGCCACCTTACTGGCGAATCATCAGTTGATGGTGGTGTAGAGAATGAAAAAAAATGCCCAGTCCGTGGAAGCCTGGCTGGAGGCGATGATCGCCGTGGCGCGCTATTACCGCCTCGATTTTTGCCAGGAGAATGTGCGCGCGACCGTCAACTGGGAGCGCGACAGCAAACGGGAAGAGTTACTCACTGATATGGCGCGGCAGTTAGGGATGGGGCTGCGGCTGGTGGAATTTTCCGCCGACTCGCTTAACCCGTGGCGGCTGCCGCTGATCGCGGTGTTTGATAATCAACAGATTGGCGTGATCACCCGCCGCGACAGCCACGACAATATCAGCGTTCAGTTCAGCGGTGACGAAGGGCTGGAAACCACGCTAAATGTTGCGGATATTGAAGATAAAATCGTCGAACTGGCGCTGCTGCGCCCGCTCAGCGCAATTCCCGATGCGCGGGTGGATGACTATATTCGCCCGTATCAGGCGAACTGGTTCTGGAATCTTTCGCTAAAAGACTGGCGGCGCTACGGCGATATTATGCTGGCCTCGCTGGTGGCGAACGTGCTGGCGCTGGCGGCGATGATTTTCTCGATGCAGGTTTACGACCGGGTGGTTCCGGCGCAGTCCTACCCGACGCTATGGGTGCTGTTCGCCGGGGTGATGATGGCGATCCTGTTTGAGTTCTGTATGCGAATGGTGCGCACGCACCTTTCCGATGTGATTGGTAAGCGGGCAGATCTGCGTATTTCGGATCGCGTGTTTGGTCACGCATTACGGCTGAAAAATAACGTGCGATCGAAATCCACCGGATCGTTTATCTCACAGATCCGCGAACTGGAATCGGTGCGGGAACTGATCACTTCTACCACCATCGGCGCGGTGGCGGATCTGCCGTTCTTCCTGCTGTTTGTTTTTATTTTGTGGATGATCGGCGGCTGGCTGGTGCTGGTGGTTTTGCTGGCGCTGCCGTTGCTGGTGATCCCCGGCCTGCTGGTGCAACGCCCGCTGGCGCGGCTGGCGAACGAAGGGATGCGCGAGTCAGCGGTACGCAACGCTACGCTTGTCGAGGCCGTGCAGTCGATTGAAGACATTAAACTGCTGCGTGCCGAACAGCGTTTCCAGAATCAGTGGAATCACACCAACGACGTGGCCTCGTCCATCAGTATGAAGCAACGTTTTCTCACCGGGCTGCTGCTCACCTGGACGCAGGAAGTGCAATCCATCGTCTATGTGGTGGTGCTGTTGGTGGGCTGCTTCATGGTGATGAACGGCGACATGACCACCGGCGCACTGGTGGGGACGACGATCCTGGCTTCGCGCACCATTGCGCCGCTGTCGCAGATATCCGGCGTGCTTTCGCGCTGGCAGCAGGCGAAAGTGGCGCGTAACGGGCTTGATGAACTGATGAAGCGCCCGGTGGATCAGCCGGAACACGGCAAACTGGTGCATAAAGCAGTGCTGCACGGCAATTATCAGTTCAGCAACGCGGTGTTTTATTACGACGAAGAAGAGAAGATTGCCGATGTGGCGATCGGCAAACTCAACATTCAGGCCGGAGAGAAAATCGCCATTCTCGGGCGCAACGGCGCGGGTAAATCAACGCTACTGCAAATGCTCGCCGGAATGCGTATCGCCCAGCAGGGGCAGGTGCTGCTGGATAACATCAGCATCGGGCAGCTTGATCCGGCGGATCTGCGCCGCGACATGGGGCTGCTCAGCCAGACCGGGCGACTGTTCTTCGGTTCGCTGCGGGAAAACCTCACCATGGGGATGCCAGAAGCCAGCGATGAAGATATCGAACGCGCGTTAACCCTCAGCGGGGCGCTGCCCTTTGTGCAGAAGCAGAAAAACGGCCTTAACTACATGATTCAGGAAGGGGGATTTGGTCTTTCTGGCGGCCAGCGGCAAACGCTGCTGCTGGCGCGGCTGCTCATCTCTCAACCCAATATCGTCCTGCTCGACGAACCCAGCGCCTCGCTGGACGAAATGGCGGAAGCGTATTTAATTGAACAACTAAAACAGTGGATTGGGCATCGCACGCTGGTCATCGCCACTCACCGCACGGCGATGCTGCAACTGGTTGACAGGATAATCGTGATGGATCAGGGGCGCATTGTGATGGATGGCGCGAAAGAGGCTATTTTGCGTGAACAAGGCGAACCCACGACGCGACGCGTGGTGTTGCAGGAGAAGAATAAGGGGTCTGCCGCATGAACGGACAACTGCAATACAACCGTGGCCTGACTGAACCCCGCCTGCCACGTTCGGCGCTGGCGGTGCGCGTTACCGCTGTGATGCTGCTCTGTTTTCTCGGCTGGGCGTGGTACTTCCAGCTTGATGAAGTCACCACCGGCAGCGGCACGGTAGAACCTTCTGGACGCGAACAGGTGGTGCAGTCGCTGGAAGGCGGGATTTTGTATCATCTCGACGTGAAGGTTGGCGATATTGTCGAACAGGGGCAGCCGCTGGCGCAGCTTAACCGCACCAAAACGGAATCCGACGTCCAGGAAGCGATGTCGCGGCTGTACGCGGCGCTGGCAACCTCGGCGCGGCTGCGGGCAGAAGTGAGCAATAAACCGCTGGTCTTCCCTGACGAACTGAATAAATTCCCCGAACTTATCGAGTCGGAAACGGCGTTATATAACACTCGCCGCGACGGGTTGAACAAAGCCACCACCGGGCTGACGCAGGGGATTAGCCTGGTCAACCGCGAACTGGCGATGACCCAGCCGCTGGTGAAACAGGGGGCGGCGAGCAGCGTTGAAGTGCTGCGCCTGCAACGCCAGGCCAATGAACTGGAAAACAAACTTAGCGACGTGCGTACGCAATACTACGTACAGGCGCGCGAAGAGTTAGCGAAAGCCAATGCGGAAGTGGAAACCCAGCGTTCGGTGATCCGCGGGCGGGAAGATTCTCTCACCCGGCTCAACTTTACCGCGCCGGTGCGAGGCATTGTTCAGGACATTGACGTCACCACGGTTGGCGGCGTCATCGCCCCCGGTGGTAAACTCATGACTATCGTGCCGCTGGATGAGCAACTGCTGATCGAGGCAAAAATCTCCCCGCGCGATGTGGCATTTATCCATCCGGGGCAAAAATCGCTGGTGAAAATAACCGCTTACGATTACTCCATCTACGGCGGCTTGCCAGGGGAAGTGGCGGTGATTTCACCGGACACTGTACAGGATGAAGTGCGGCGCGATGTTTATTACTATCGGGTGTACATTCGTACTTTCAGCAACCATCTGGAAAATAAAAGCAAACAGCAGTTTCCGATATTTCCCGGCATGGTGGCGACAGTCGATATCCGCACTGGCAAAAAAAGCGTGCTGGATTATCTGTTGAAACCCTTTAACAAAGCACAGGAGGCGTTGCGCGAACGATGAACATTAGCGATGTAGCAAAAATTACCGGCCTGACCAGCAAAGCAATCCGCTTCTATGAAGAAAAGGGGCTGGTGACGCCGCCGATGCGCAGCGAAAATGGTTATCGAACCTACACGCAGCAGCATCTCAACGAACTGACCTTACTGCGCCAGGCGCGCCAGGTGGGCTTTAACCTGGAAGAGAGCGGCGAACTGGTGAATCTGTTTAACGACCCGCAGCGGCATAGCGCCGACGTCAAACGGCGCACGCTGGAGAAGGTGGCGGAGATCGAACGGCACATTGAGGAGCTGCAATCCATGCGCGACCAGCTGCTGGCGCTGGCGAATGCCTGCCCTGGCGATGACAGCGCCGATTGCCCGATTATCGAAAATCTCTCCGGCTGCTGTCATCATCGGGCGGGGTGAAAATCAGTTAATCCCCGTTTGCACCGAAAGAATATGCTGCAAACTTTCTACCATAATGCGCCCCGACTGAAATAAGCCTTCCTGGATTTCGTTGTTAACATTCACAGCGTGAACCAGGGAGGCTAATAATACTACTTGCAAGAAGGCAAAAATAAACGCACCGATAATCATAATATGCGTCAGGGGGATTTTCCTTTGCTCCTTCATTTTAAATAACCCACAAACTGGCCTTCTTTCATTAAGGCGATTTTTCCTGTGTGATGATAAACAATGACGTTATACAGACCCGACTGATAAACCGTGGCATCGGCATTATCTTCATCTATGGCACATAATGAATCATTGAGATAAGCAAAGTTCTTACTGCTCATTCTGAAGGTGACGCCAAATCCTTTATAAATGGCTTTCTTTGCCGCCTGGGCATGTTGTGCGGCTTCTGCATTTTTAAATGCCTGTGCTTCTGATGCACTTAAAATAGCCGACTGACGCTGTTGTTCTGCGAGATAACAGGTATCATGACTGACGCCCTGCGCCTGGCAATCTGCGATGCGGGAAGTGGGTGAACTACAGCCAGCCAGTAATATAACCGCCAGCAGGGAAAACGATTTAATGGAGCTATTCATCATTGTTAACCTTAAATAATGTGCGGAAAATTGCGAATAAGAAATTGCTGTTAAAATTAGAACGAATATCCCACGCCGACACCCGCACCGAAATCAGATTGTGTATCCGCAGAAATACCTGCTTTAAGTACCGTATGCGTTCCGGCATTAAAAGATGTTCCTACAGACACCGCAGATTCACCGTTGAACGTTCCCGCTCCCGCTGACACCATCATCAAGTCACCGGTTTTCACCTGTGGTTGTGAGGCGATAGCGATGGCAGATGCAGTTCCCGCATTGGCTTCTTTACGATTGTCCTCAACTTCGTTTTTCAGCGAATCGAAATGGTTATTGAGCGTGTTAATTTGTTGGCTGTTATCTGCGACCCGTTTTTGCGTGTTGGTTAACTGTTGTTGCGTTTGTGCGGAATCTTGTCTCAGACTTTCAATTTGCTCATGTGCCTGGACAGACTTCTGCGCCAGACTTTGCATTTGTTTATCGTATTGAGCCCTTTCTTTTTGCTGTTGTGCTGCCACATCGGTTGTCAGTGCATTCATTTTCTGCCCTTGTTCCGTGGTAGTGCGCTGATTAGCCTCATTTTGAGCCGCCAGTCTGGCATTAATCATCTCCTGATAATGCGCAGTATTTTGCGTATCTCCAGTCGCGGCGAGCGTTTTTTGTGTGGCTACGATCTGCGCCTGTTGCTCTGTAATTTGCGTTTGCTGGGCATCAGTTACCGCAGACTGTCGGGCGTTGATCATGCTCTGATAACGGGCAGTTGTCTGTACATCACCTGTAGCGGCAACGGTTTTTTGTCCTGCGTCAGGATCTGTCTGGACAGGGGGAATCTGAGTGGTATCAGGTGTTTCAGAAGGGATGTAGTGATGTTCAGTCAAATAGGTATATGCAGCGGGGCTGTTGTCGGTGCGTTCTAAAAAGCGGGTAATCTTCTGCTCAATCTCCGATTGCGACATGCCAGAGTTAATGGCTGAAAGCTCTGTTGCCGCCGCTTCAATGGTATCACCAGCTAAAACAATAGGGCTGGATGTTGCTGAAATTATGAGTGCCAGTAAAGCTACGTTTACAGTTTTCATTCATTTTCTCTCGATCAAAATAAGTCGCATTAATGTTTCTATAAGAAACAAATAATATTGTTATTAAGAAATAAAATACGTTGCAATATGGTCGAAATCTACGCCGCCATTTGTGTGATGTAAAGCGCATTTTTGTCTGGTGTAAGCGTAAACATCACCAATAAGAAACAAAAAATGTTTCTTTTATAAATTAAAAAGGAAAACATTTCGTGCTCTTTCAATGTAAAAAAGAGTAAAGACTTGTTTTGATAAGCGAAATAAATTCTGTTTCTGGACTAAACGTGAAGCGGTTCCTGATGTGTGCTAAAATGCGTTTCTTTGATAAATCTCAATTTTTAAGAGGTTTACGCCAGGCAGGAACATTTAAATGAATGAATTTGAGAAGATTTTTAATGAAATGAATCTGGACCGGGCATTGCTACCGATCCTTTTTCGTTCGAACCGGTCAACAGTGTGGAAATATTTAAGTGGCGATAGTACGGCTCCTGCCTCAGCTATGTCACTGATTATGCTGTTGCAGTTAATCCAGAAACGAAACCCCGATCTATTAGCCGAATGGTTAACGCTTTCTGATTTCACCATTCCGCCAGAAGTTTACCTGGACCAGTCTGATTACTGGAAAGGGTGGGTGTATACCCAACACAAGGTCAATAAAAACGTCCTGGAATATCTAAAAAAACATTATCCGGATGAAGACCAAAAAAGTATGGGTAAAGGCCGGGAAGAGTAATTTTGCCTCTACTCGGCTATATGCCGGATGCGGCGCAAGCGCCTTATCTGGCCTACGATACGGGCATATTTTGTAGGCATGATAAGACGCGCCAGCGTCGCATCAGGCGATGACCGCACGGATAATCAGCGTTATCCCTTCTATCGCAATCACCTCAACATGCGTACCTGCGCCGAGATCCTCGCTGGCGCTGACAGGCCATGAACTGTCGCCGACGCGCATATGACCGCGCCCATTGACCAGCGGTGATTCCAGCACAAAACGTCGGCCAATAAGCTGCTGCCCGCGCTGGTTAAGATGGCTGTCACTGTGCTTTTGTTCGCGCACGCCTCGTGCCAGCCATTTCCACCACAGCCAGGCGGCGAGCAGCGTCAGGACGGCAAACATCACTCCTTGCCACTCCCAACCCAGCGGCACCAGCCAGACCACCAGGCCGGTAATCACCGCTGCCACGCCGCTCCACAACAGATAACCATTTCCGCCCAACATCTCGGCTGCCAGCAACAACCCGCCGAGACTGAGCCAGAAAATATGTGGATGAACGACCATTAACTCCATCATGGCTGAGTCCGTTTGTTGGCGCTGTCTTTCACCAGCTCGGCAATCCCGGCAATCGACCCCATCAGGCTGCTGGCCTCTAATGGCATCATCACTACTTTGCTGTTACTGGATGAACCGATCTGCTGTAACGCTTCGGTATATTTCTGTGCGACGAAGTAGTTCACTGCCTGAATATCACCAGAGGCGATGGCTTCCGACACCATTTTGGTGGCGCGGGCTTCCGCTTCGGCAGAACGTTCACGCGCTTCGGCCTGTAAGAATGCCGACTGACGTTCACCTTCCGCTTTCAGGATTTGCGACTGTTTTTCACCTTCGGCTTTGAGGATTTCCGCCTGACGGATCCCTTCCGCTTCAAGGATGTAAGCGCGTTTGGTACGTTCCGCTTTCATCTGCGCGTTCATCGAAGAGATAAGCTCTGCCGGTGGGCGCACGTCGCGAATTTCAATACGGGTGACTTTAATCCCCCACGGGTTGGTGGCCTCATCGACAATACGCAGCAGGCGTGAGTTGATGCTGTCGCGCTGGGAGAGCATTTCGTCAAGTTCCATTGAACCCAGTACGGTACGGATGTTAGTCATGGTCAGATTGATGATAGCCAGCTCCAGATTGCTGACTTCATAAGCCGCGCGCGGGGCATCAATTACCTGAATAAAACAGACCGCGTCGATCGTAACGTTGGCGTTATCTTTCGAGATAACTTCCTGAGAAGGGATATCGAGCACTTGCTCCATCATATTGATCTTACGACCAATGCGATCCATAAACGGCACGACCAGACTGAGCCCTGGCTGTAACGTTTTGGTATAGCGACCAAAACGTTCTACTGTCCATTGAAAGCCCTGCGGCACGATTTTAACGCCCGCGCCGACAATGACCAGCGCGACAAAAATGAGAATCGGGATAAAGATAAGCATCGGAAAAACCTCCTGTTGTACCGTCCATAATCAGCAAAATTGCTGCTTGATTAAACAAATTATACCTGATTACTGAAAGAGAGTTCCCCCTTATTCCTGCGAAGGATAAACTGTTTTTAGTAAAAATCAGAAAAAGGGAACAGCGATGCAGGAAAATAGTCCTTTGCTTCAGCTACAAAACGTAGGATATCTGGCGGGTGATACGAAGATTCTTAATAACATCAATTTTTCGCTACGTGCTGGCGAATTTAAGTTAATTACCGGCCCTTCCGGTTGTGGCAAAAGTACGCTGCTGAAAATTGTTGCTTCATTAATCAGCCCAACCAGCGGAACGTTGCTGTTTGAAGGTGAGGATGTCAGTACACTCAAGCCAGAAATCTACCGCCAGCAAGTATCTTACTGCGCCCAGACGCCGACGCTGTTTGGCGATACGGTATACGATAATCTGATCTTTCCCTGGCAGATCCGTAACCAGCAGCCTGACCCAGCCATTTTTCTCGATTTTCTCGAACGCTTCGCTTTGCCGGACAGCATTTTGACAAAGAATATCGCCGAGCTATCTGGTGGTGAAAAACAACGTATCTCATTGATTCGTAACCTGCAATTTATGCCAAAGGTATTATTGCTGGATGAAATCACCAGTGCACTGGATGAAAGTAATAAACATAACGTTAATGAGATGATCCACCGTTATGTGCGCGAGCAAAATATTGCCGTGCTGTGGGTGACACACGATAAAGACGAAATTAATCATGCGGATAAAGTGATTACACTGCAACCGCATGCCGGAGAAATGCAGGAAGCACGCTATGAACTCGCATAATATTACTAACGAATCATTAGCACTGGCATTAATGCTGGTGGTGGTGGCAATCTTAATTAGCCATAAAGAAAAACTGGCGCTGGAGAAAGATATTCTCTGGAGCGTTGGACGCGCGATAATTCAGCTGATTATTGTCGGCTATGTGCTGAAGTATATTTTCAGCGTGGATGATGCCAGCCTGACATTATTGATGGTGTTATTTATCTGCTTTAATGCGGCGTGGAATGCGCAAAAACGCAGTAAATATATTGCTAAAGCTTTTATCTCATCGTTTATTGCCATTACGGTCGGAGCGGGAATTACCCTGGCGGTACTGATCCTCTCTGGGTCGATTGAGTTTATCCCGATGCAGGTGATTCCTATTGCCGGGATGATTGCCGGTAACGCGATGGTGGCGGTAGGGCTGTGTTACAACAATTTAGGGCAACGGGTGATTAGCGAACAACAACAGATTCAGGAGAAACTGAGTCTTGGCGCGACGCCGAAACAGGCTTCAGCGATATTGATTCGCGACAGTATTCGCGCGGCTTTAATTCCGACGGTGGATTCAGCAAAAACGGTTGGCTTAGTGAGTTTACCGGGAATGATGTCCGGGCTGATATTTGCCGGGATTGATCCGGTGAAGGCGATTAAATATCAGATTATGGTGACTTTTATGCTGCTTTCCACCGCCAGCTTGTCGACCATTATTGCCTGCTATTTAACCTATCGTAAGTTTTATAATTCGCGCCACCAGTTGGTGGTGACGCAATTGACGAAGAAATAAATATTGAATTAGCACGGTTTGGTAGGCCGGATAAGGCGTTCACGCCGCATCCGGCGGCTATGCGCGGATGCCTGATGCGACGCTGGCGCGTCTTATCAGGCCTACAAACCAGCACATCGCATTTCAACGGAAAATCAATACAACAACGCATACAGCTGGCGGCGATACTTCGACGCCAGCGCATCACCCGTACCCAGCGCAGCGAGGATCTCCTGGAACGTTTTACGCGTCTGACCGTCTGCGGCGGTGAGATCTTTACGCAGATGCCCAAACAGCAACTCCAGCGCCTCTTCATTACGCCCAACCTGATGCAGTTGCAGTGCCAGTTGCGTCGCCAGGGCGGCATCTTCTGGATTCTCTGCCACCTGCTGTTGCAACTGTTGAATTTCCGGCGTATCAGCCGCCTGCTTCAGCAGTTCAATTTGCGCCACCAGCCCCTGGTAGCGGGTGTCCTGATCCTGCAAAGGAATGGTTTTCAGCACGGCTTCTGCATCTTCAGAACGGTTCAGCGCAATCAGCGTTTCTGCCAGCAGCAGGCCGATCTCCCCGTTCTGACTTGACAGCTGCCAGGCGTCTTTCAGCAATGGCAGGGCGTCGGTGTAATTGCCTTCCTGCATCAGTTGCATCGCCTGCTGCGCTTTCAGTTCTTCTTCGCGCGGCAGCACTTTATCCAGCAGGGCGCGGATCGCCTCTTCCGGTTGCGGCCCCTGGAAGCCGTCTACCGGTTGCCCGTTCTGGAACAGATACACGGTCGGAATCGCGCGCAGACCAAACTGGGCGGCAATCATCTGCTCCGCGTCGCAGTCCAGCTTCGCCAGAATAAATTGCCCGTTGTACTGCGCCGCGAGGCTTTCCAGAATTGGGGTTAACTGCAAACAGTGCTGGCTACGTTCAGACCAAAAATAGAACAGCACCGGAGTGGTCATCGACTGTTCAAGAACCTGTTGCAGGTTAGATTCGTTAATGTTGACAATATTTTCTACGGACATGGAGTCGCTCTCTGTTGTCGATATTTTCTTTGACATGGGGGCTTAAGCGCGGGCTTCAACTCACCCCTGCAATATTTTGTCCATCAAGCGCCCCGGCAGCAGGCGTTTGAGCACCATTACCGCCCAGGTCACCAGCGTCACCGGATAGCGCATCTTCGGCTTCTCGCTAATAAAAGCATGGCGCACTTTGTCGACCACTGCTTCCGGCCCCAACGTAAAGCGGGCGGCGATGCCGGGGTTTTCGACCGGCTTATCGCTTTGCGTCTGGTTGACGTTGTCGGTGAAGCGAGTACGAATGGGACCGGGTTCGATCAGGCTAACTTTAATTCCGCTGTGGCGCAGCTCCATGCGCAGTGCGTCTGACCACGCCTCCAGCGCATATTTACTGGCCGCGTAAGCGCCTCGACCCGGTGTGGAGATTAATCCCATCACCGATGAGGTCATCACAATACGCCCTTCACCGTGCGGTAACATAGCGGGTAACAGGCGCATGGTGAGCTGGTGTGCGCCGAAAAAGTTGGCAGAAAACTGCTGTTCCATCTGCGCACGGCTGATGGTGGAAAGGGGGCCATACATGCCGAATCCGGCATTGTTAAAGATCCCATACAGACAATTATCGGTCAGAGCGATCACTTCGTCGGCTGCGCGATCAACACATTCTGGCGAATCCAGATCGATCAACACGCCGGTGAATCCCATATTGTTCATGCGCTCAACATCATCCGGTTTCCGGCAACCTGCCAGCACATGAAAACCCTGGCGTTTTAATTCGAGCGCGCTTTCCAGGCCAATACCACTGGAACATCCGGTAATTAAGACCGATTTTTGCATAACTTTACCTGTCAGGATCTCCGTTGCTTTATGAGTCATGATTTACTAAAGGCTGCAACTGCTTCGCCATCCAGTCGGCAATAAACGGCTGGGCGTCGCGGTTGGGATGAATACCGTCATCCTGCATCCATTGTGGCTTGAGGTAGACCTCTTCCATAAAAAAGGGCAGCAGCGGAACATCAAACTCTTTGGCGAGTTTGGGGTAAATGGCGCTAAAGGCTTCATTATAACGGCGACCATAGTTTGCAGGCAGACGTATTTGCATTAACAATGGTTCAGCGTTGGCGGCTTTAACATCCTGCAAAATCTGGCGCAGCGTTTGCTCGGTTTGCTGTGGCTGAAAACCACGCAAACCGTCATTGCCGCCCAGTTCTACCAGCACCCAGCGCGGCTGATGCTGTTTCAGCAGAGCCGGAAGGCGCGCCAGCCCTTGTTGCGAGGTGTCGCCGCTGATGCTGGCATTGACTACCGACGTTTTACTCTGCCACTTATCATTCAACAAGGCAGGCCAGGCCGCGCTGGCAGACATTCGATACCCGGCGCTCAGGCTATCACCCAGAATCAATAACGTGTCCGCTGCGGCGGCACGGAAGGTTAACAGGACCAGGAACAGGAAGGGCAAATGCCAGCGGAAAACATTGTTGAAGTTCATCATCTTAAGAAGTCCGTCGGTCAGGGGGAGCATGAACTCTCCATCCTCACCGGAGTTGAGCTGGTTGTCAAACGTGGCGAGACCATCGCGCTGGTGGGCGAGTCGGGATCGGGTAAGTCAACCTTGCTGGCGATCCTCGCCGGGCTGGATGACGGCAGCAGTGGCGAAGTGAGTCTGGTGGGACAACCTCTACATAATATGGACGAAGAAGCGCGGGCAAAGTTGCGCGCGAAGCACGTAGGCTTTGTTTTTCAGTCATTTATGTTAATTCCTACCCTTAACGCGCTGGAAAACGTCGAGCTTCCGGCGCTGCTGCGCGGTGAAAGTAGCGCGGAAAGTCGTAATGGGGCGAAAGCGTTGCTCGAACAGTTAGGGCTGGGTAAACGTCTTGATCATCTTCCGGCACAGCTTTCCGGCGGCGAACAGCAACGAGTGGCGCTGGCGCGAGCTTTTAATGGTCGGCCTGATGTGCTGTTTGCCGACGAACCCACCGGTAACCTTGACCGCCAGACGGGCGATAAAATTGCCGACCTGCTGTTTTCCCTCAACCGTGAGCATGGCACCACGTTGATTATGGTGACTCACGACCTGCAACTGGCGGCACGCTGCGATCGCTGCTTACGACTGGTTAACGGGCAGTTGCAGGAGGAAGCATGATTGCACGTTGGTTCTGGCGCGAATGGCGCTCGCCGTCGCTGTTAATTGTCTGGCTGGCGCTAAGCCTGGCGGTGGCCTGCGTGCTGGCGCTGGGCAACATCAGCGATCGCATGGAGAAGGGCTTAAGCCAGCAAAGCCGGGAGTTTATGGCGGGCGATCGGGCGTTGCGCAGTTCACGCGAAGTGCCGCAAGCGTGGCTGGAGGAAGCGCAAAAGCGCGGCCTGAAAGTCGGCAAGCAGCTGACTTTCGCCACCATGACATTTGCAGGCGACACACCGCAGCTGGCGAACGTCAAAGCGGTGGATGATATCTACCCGATGTATGGCGATCTGCAAACCAATCCCCCGGGCCTGAAACCGCAGGCGGGCAGCGTATTGCTGGCCCCACGCCTGATGGCACTGCTTAACCTGAAAACGGGCGACACCATTGACGTGGGCGATGCCACCTTGCGGATTGCCGGAGAAGTGATTCAGGAACCGGATTCCGGTTTTAACCCCTTCCAGATGGCCCCGCGTCTGATGATGAATCTGGCGGATGTCGATAAAACCGGAGCCGTGCAGCCGGGAAGTCGGGTCACCTGGCGCTATAAATTCGGCGGCAACGAGAACCAGCTCGACGGCTATGAGAAATGGTTGTTACCCCAGCTTAAACCCGAACAACGCTGGTACGGTCTGGAACAGGACGAAGGCGCGCTGGGGCGCTCGATGGAACGCTCGCAACAGTTCCTGCTGCTTTCGGCGCTTTTGACCTTGCTGCTGGCGGTGGCGGCGGTCGCGGTGGCGATGAATCATTACTGTCGCAGTCGCTACGATCTTGTGGCGATCCTCAAAACGCTGGGGGCAGGGCGAGCACAATTGCGTAAGTTAATTGTCGGTCAGTGGTTGATGGTGCTGGCGCTTTCAGCCGTTACCGGCGGGGCGATAGGCCTGTTGTTCGAAAACGTGCTGATGGTGCTGCTCAAGCCCGTTTTGCCTGCTGCACTACCGCCTGCCAGTCTCTGGCCGTGGCTGTGGGCGCTCGGCACCATGACGGTCATCTCGCTGCTGGTGGGGCTACGACCGTACCGCTTGTTGCTGGCAACACAGCCTTTACGCGTATTGCGTAATGATGTGGTCGCGAACGTCTGGCCGCTCAAGTTTTATCTGCCGATTGTCAGTGTGGTGGTTGTGCTGCTGCTTGCCGGACTGATGGGCGGCAGTATGCTGTTGTGGGCGGTGCTGGCGGGAGCGGTAGTGCTGGCTTTGCTGTGCGGCGTGCTGGGCTGGATGCTGCTGAATGTACTTCGCCGCATGACGCTGAAATCGCTACCTCTGCGCCTGGCGGTTAGCCGCCTGTTACGTCAGCCGTGGTCAACGTTAAGCCAGCTTTCGGCATTTTCGCTCTCCTTTATGCTGCTGGCACTGTTGCTGGTGTTGCGTGGCGATCTGCTCGACCGCTGGCAACAGCAGCTACCGCCAGAAAGCCCGAACTACTTTTTAATCAACATCGCCACAGAACAGGTTACGCCGCTAAAAGCGTTCCTCGCGGAACATCAAATAGTCCCGGAATCGTTTTATCCGGTAGTGCGGGCGCGGTTGACGGCGATTAACGATAAGCCGACAGAAGGCAATGAAGATGAGGCGCTCAATCGCGAACTCAATCTTACCTGGCAAAATACGCGGCCCGATCATAATCCGATTGTCGCCGGTAACTGGCCGCCAAAAGCCGATGAAGTGTCGATGGAAGAGGGGCTGGCGAAACGCTTAAACGTTGCCCTCGGCGATACCGTCACCTTTATGGGCGATACCCAGGAGTTCCGCGCTAAAGTGACCAGTCTTCGCAAAGTGGACTGGGAAAGTCTGCGGCCTAATTTCTATTTTATTTTTCCTGAAGGGGCGCTGGACGGGCAGCCGCAGAGCTGGCTTACCAGTTTCCGCTGGGAGAATGGCAACGGCATGTTGACGCAACTCAACCGCCAGTTCCCGACCATTAGCCTGTTAGACATTGGCGCGATTTTAAAACAGGTCAGTCAGGTGCTGGAGCAGGTAAGCCGGGCGCTGGAAGTGATGGTGGTGCTGGTCACCGCCTGCGGTATGTTGCTGTTGCTGGCACAGGTGCAGGTGGGAATGCGTCAGCGTCATCAGGAGCTGGTGGTGTGGCGCACTCTCGGTGCGGGCAAAAAACTGCTGCGCACGACATTGTGGTGTGAGTTCGCCATGCTCGGGTTTGTATCCGGCCTGGTGGCCGCAATTGGTGCGGAAACGGCACTGGCAGTGTTGCAGGCGAAAGTGTTTGATTTCCCGTGGGAGCCAGACTGGCGATTGTGGATTGTGTTGCCGTGTAGCGGTGCGCTGCTGCTGTCACTTTTCGGCGGCTGGCTGGGCGCGCGACTGGTTAAGGGTAAGGCGCTGTTCAGGCAGTTTGCGGGGTGATGACAGGCGTTAGATTGCCTGATGCGCTACGCTTATCAGACCTACGAAGAGCGTGCAATATATTGATTTTGCAAGATTGTGTAGGCCGGATAAGGCGTTTACGCCGCATCCGGCATGAACAGTGTGCATTTTGGCAATAAATCTGAAACCAACTGTCATGTCGGTTTTTTTAAAGGCCGAAGGTGGTAAACCTTCGGCCTTAGCTACGTTTCCTCAGTTATTCAATAAACTGACGGATCAGTTCCAGCAGCGCGATTAGCGCCTTAAGAACGATGAGAACTTTATCGAGAAAAGTTTTCATCCGTTGCTCCCTTAAGGGAGAAAGACAATCACAGCTTACCCTTACGTTGCCTGTAACTATGATTTTCTTCATGTGCTAGATGAGGACTGCCTCTCTCCAAATTAGAGCACCAGAATCAGCACCACCTGTATCCTGACCAGGACTTAAAAGTACTTTTCCGCACTGCGGTAATCCCTTGAGGCAGTATCACTACTAGCGTCGGGATTGTATCGCCAACATAGCTGTTTGAATATGTAGGCATCCTGACTTATAATTCACTTGCTAGATGAGGACTGTTTCATTTCTGCCCGGAACCACCAAGTCTTGGGCGGAAAAAATAAAAAAACCGACTGTCATGTCGGTTTTTTTATATCTGTATTCTGGTGCAACCATTCTGTTCTCACGACAATCGCCGTTTCAGAATACCGCCCATCACTGCGCCTTAACCCATTCCGCCACTTCCGCCCACTCACCGCGAAAGACAACTTTTTCCGCCTTTTTCTCAAGCTGATAGCGATACATCGGGTCGTAATATTCTTCAAGTAACGGCACCAGCCAGGCCAGATGACCGTCGGTGCTGCCGGTGGTGAGTTGCGTTGTCAGCGCAGCATCCAGCCTTGCAGCCAGTTCGTTATATCGCTGTAACCCCAGCCGACGCTTAATCGCCGAAAGTCCGTGATGCAGGTATTCGCAATACTCCTGCCAGCCCTGTTCGTCGCCGTACGCATGGGTAAAATCATGATGCATACGCAAGAAATACTCTTCGTTCAGGCGTTCAAGACGGATCTCAAACGGATCTTCTACCACCGTAATCGCCGCCTGAGTCATTCGCTCGCGCAGGCATTCCGGCAGGTGATTCGAACCGATCATCCGGCTTTCATCTTCCAGCACCCACAGCCGTAGCTCCTGACGGGCGTCGGTTTTTAGCATTTCGGCAGCCAGCAGATTTTCAAAACTCGCCTGGCTAAGTTGCGGTTGCAACGTGCGACCAAACGCCGAACCGCGATGACGCGCCAGCCCTTCCAGATCAACACCGTTCGGCTGTTGTTGCACTAACAGCGTTTTACCGCTGCCGGTACAACCGCCAATCAGCACTATCGGTTTTTGTGCCAGTTCAATAGTCGCCTGAATCGCCGTCTGGCGCAGTGCCTTATAACCGCCTTCCACCAGCGGATAATCAATCCCCGCTTCATGCAGCCAGCGTTGCACAATATGTGAACGTTGACCGCCTCGGGCGCAGCAGAGAATACCTTGCGGATTTTGCAGGCACGCTGCCCGCCAGGCGTCCATGCGCTGCTGACGAATTTCACCCGCCACCAGTTTATGACCCAGCGCCAGCGCCGCGTCTGACCCTTGCTGTTTATAGCAGGTGCCAACGGCGGCGCGTTCATCGTTATTCATTAACGGCAGGTTGATAGCGGCGGGCATTGCGCCTTGCTCAAACTCGATGGGGGCGCGAACATCAATAATGGGCGTATCAGCAATCAGCAGGGCACGATAGTCCTGTTCCGTGTGTCTCTCTTGCATAGTTAAAAGTGAACCTCAAATCAGCTTGCACGCTATTTTACGCTCCAACGCGCAAGGAAACTTGATTTTTAACTGCGTGGGTTGCCGAAAATTTCTAAAAATCCGCTGATTTCCGGCCTGCGCTGGGTAAACAAGGTCACAATATCTTCTACCGCTTTGCCACTGCCAAATTTGCGCCATGCCAGACTCAATGGCGAAGGAGGGCGCATCGTTGGGATTACCCGGCTGACCAGTTGTTGATTATCGATCATTGACTGGCAAAGTGATTTTGGCAAAAAACCAATGCCAACGCCCGCCAGATGGGCGGCGATTTTCGTTTCCATATCGGGAACAATAATCTCTTTTTGCCCCGGCAAACGCCAGGCGACGCGCTTGGTTAAGGTGCGGGCGCTGTCTTCAATATTAACCGCCGGAAAGCGCCGTAACTGCGCTTCTGTGAGTGGCTCTTCAACTTTCGCCAGCGGGTGATCCGCCGCCATGACAAAGCGCCATTGCACCGAACCTAAGGGATCAAGGCTAAAAGTATTTGCCAGAGCTTCGGTTCCCGTGACGCCGATAGCCAGTGAAAAACCTTCGTACAATAGCGAGTCCCAGACGCCCATATAGATTTGTCGGGAGATGTGAAACTGGGTAAAGGGGTAACGTTCATTCAGCCACGCCAGCAGCTGGGCGACGGCCTGGGGGTTGTAGAGCAGGTTGTTGATGACAATATTCACCTGGCGTTCCACGCCATCATTCACCTGTTGCAGCTCGCTGGGCATACTTTCCAGCCAGCTCAGCCAGTCTCTGGCCTGAGAAAGTAGATGCTCGCCAGCCGCTGTCAACGTCACGCTGCGAGTCGTGCGGAAAAACAGCGCCACTCCGGTATTCTCTTCCAGAAGTTTAATGCGATAACTGATCGTCGCCGTGGTTTTACATAATCGTTCTGCCGCTTTTGAAAAACTTCCTGTTTCAGCAACCGCAATGAAAGTCCGCAAGGTTTCTGGATCGAACATCTTCAGGTATCCCCTTTTAAATCCGCAAGTTGCGTGATTTTCTTATCCTCTGATTTATCAGTATTTTTACATGATAACCCTGTTCAATTTGTGGACTAAATCTAGTTTTGGAAAAATATTCCAACTTTTGTGTTGATGTTGTTCCCTTAAGGTTTTAGATTGCCTGTTATTGAAACCAAGCTGACCGGTCGGCGCTGGTTGAACGGAATTATGTTACAAGGACAAAAAGATGAAACTTCAGGTATTACCGTTAAGTCAGGAAGCCTTTAGTGCTTATGGCGACGTAATCGAAACGCAGCAACGGGATTTTTTCCATATTAACAATGGCCTGGTGGAGCGTTACCACGATTTGGCGCTGGTTGAGATTCTTGAGCAAGACCGTACGCTTATCAGCATTAACCGCGCGCAACCGGCCAATCTGCCGCTGACCATTCACGAACTCGAACGTCATCCGCTGGGCACTCAGGCCTTTATCCCGATGAAAGGTGAAGTGTTTGTGGTGGTCGTGGCGTTAGGTGACGACAAACCAGACCTGTCAACCCTGCGGGCGTTTATCACCAACGGTGAACAGGGAGTGAATTATCATCGTAACGTCTGGCATCACCCACTTTTTGCCTGGCAGCGCGTCACCGATTTTCTGACCATCGATCGCGGCGGCAGTGACAACTGTGATGTTGAAAGTATTCCTGAACAGGAACTCTGTTTTGCGTGACGCCTGCAACCGACTTGCATAAGATAAACTAATTGTTCATTGTTTATGCTCACTTGTAGGTCGGAGTTAACGTAGGTATGACGGAAGTTAGACGGCGCGGCAGGCCAGGACAGGCGGAGCCTGTGGCACAGAAGGGCGCACAGGCGTTAGAGCGGGGAATTGCGATTCTGCAATATCTGGAAAAAAGTGGGGGAAGTTCGTCGGTTAGCGATATTTCTCTCAATCTGGATTTGCCGCTCTCCACGACCTTTCGCTTGCTGAAGGTTTTACAGGCAGCGGATTTTGTCTATCAGGACAGTCAGTTAGGCTGGTGGCATATAGGATTAGGTGTCTTTAACGTCGGTGCGGCGTACATCCATAACCGCGATGTCCTCTCCGTCGCCGGGCCGTTTATGCGCCGCCTGATGTTACTTTCCGGCGAAACGGTCAATGTCGCGATCCGTAACGGCAATGAAGCGGTATTAATTGGTCAGTTAGAGTGTAAATCGATGGTCAGGATGTGCGCGCCACTGGGCAGTCGTCTGCCGCTGCATGCTTCCGGTGCGGGCAAAGCGCTGCTTTATCCGCTGGCGGAAGAGGAGTTGATGAGCATCATTCTGCAAACCGGTTTGCAGCAGTTTACGCCAACTACGCTTGTGGATATGCCCACCTTGCTGAAGGACCTGGAACAAGCGCGTGAACTGGGCTATACCGTAGATAAAGAAGAGCATGTTGTAGGTCTGAATTGCATAGCTTCAGCAATTTACGATGATGTAGGTAGCGTTGTTGCCGCTATCTCCATCTCCGGGCCTTCATCAAGACTGACAGAAGATCGTTTTGTCAGTCAGGGTGAGCTGGTCAGAGACACCGCCCGCGATATCAGCACGGCGTTGGGACTGAAAGCACATCCATAGTGTCTGTCGCATCCCGCTCTGCGGAGCGGGTTTTTTTGACAAAATTTGAAAGTTGGAAAATTTTTCCAATTAATAGAGGTAGGAATAAAATGGCAAAAATGAGAGCCGTTGACGCGGCAATGTATGTGCTGGAGAAAGAAGGTATCACCACCGCCTTCGGCGTTCCGGGAGCTGCAATCAATCCGTTCTACTCAGCGATGCGTAAGCACGGCGGTATTCGTCACATTCTGGCGCGTCATGTGGAAGGTGCTTCGCACATGGCGGAAGGTTATACCCGCGCAACGGCAGGGAATATCGGCGTATGTCTGGGGACTTCCGGTCCTGCGGGCACGGACATGATCACCGCGCTCTATTCCGCTTCTGCTGATTCCATTCCTATTTTGTGCATCACTGGTCAGGCACCGCGTGCTCGTCTGCATAAAGAAGATTTCCAGGCTGTTGATATCGAAGCTATCGCCAAGCCGGTAAGTAAAATGGCGGTTACAGTACGTGAAGCGGCGCTCGTGCCTCGTGTGCTGCAACAGGCATTTCACCTGATGCGTTCTGGTCGTCCGGGTCCGGTACTGGTGGATTTACCGTTCGACGTTCAGGTGGCGGAAATCGAGTTTGATCCTGACATGTACGAACCGCTGCCGGTCTATAAACCTGCTGCCAGCCGTATGCAGATTGAAAAAGCGGTCGAAATGTTAATCCAGGCTGAACGTCCGGTGATTGTTGCCGGGGGCGGGGTCATCAATGCTGACGCAGCTGCACTGTTACAACAGTTCGCTGAACTGACCAGCGTTCCGGTGCTCCCAACGCTGATGGGCTGGGGCTGTATCCCGGACGATCATGAACTGATGGCCGGGATGGTGGGTCTGCAAACCGCGCATCGTTACGGTAACGCAACGCTGCTGGCGTCCGACCTGGTGTTTGGTATCGGTAACCGTTTCGCCAATCGTCATACCGGTTCGGTAGAGAAATACACCGAAGGGCGCAAAATCGTCCATATCGATATTGAGCCGACGCAAATTGGCCGCGTGCTGTGCCCGGATCTGGGGATTGTCTCTGATGCTAAAGCTGCCCTGACTTTACTGGTTGAAGTGGCGCAGGAGATGCAAAAAGCGGGTCGTCTGCCGTGTCGTAAAGAATGGGTCGCCGACTGCCAGCAGCGCAAACGCACTTTGCTGCGCAAAACCCACTTCGACAATGTGCCGGTGAAACCGCAGCGCGTGTATGAAGAGATGAACAAAGCCTTTGGTCGCGATGTTTGTTATGTCACCACCATTGGTCTGTCACAAATCGCTGCGGCACAAATGCTGCATGTCTTTAAAGACCGCCACTGGATCAACTGTGGGCAGGCAGGCCCGTTGGGCTGGACCATTCCGGCGGCGCTGGGCGTGTGTGCCGCTGATCCAGAGCGCAATGTGGTGGCGATTTCCGGTGACTTCGACTTCCAGTTCCTGATTGAAGAATTAGCCGTTGGCGCACAGTTCAACATTCCGTACATCCATGTACTGGTCAATAACGCCTATCTGGGTCTGATTCGCCAGTCGCAGCGCGCGTTTGATATGGATTACTGCGTACAGCTCGCATTCGAAAATATTAACTCCAGCGAAGTGAACGGTTACGGCGTCGACCACGTAAAAGTAGCGGAAGGTTTAGGTTGTAAAGCTATTCGGGTCTTCAAACCGGAAGATATTGCACCGGCATTTGAACAGGCGAAAGCATTAATGAATCAATACCGTGTACCTGTGGTAGTGGAAATCATTCTCGAGCGCGTAACCAATATTTCAATGGGCAGCGAACTCGATAATGTGATGGAATTTGAAGATATCGCCGATAACGCAGCGGACGCACCGACTGAAACCTGCTTCATGCACTATGAATAAGGGAGATAAATAATGTTACGTTTCTCTGCGAATTTATCGATGTTATTTGGTGAATATGATTTTCTCGCCCGTTTTGAGAAAGCAGCGCAGTGTGGTTTTCGCGGCGTTGAATTTATGTTTCCTTATGACTACGACATTGAAGAATTAAAACAGGTGCTGGCGAGTAATAAACTCGAACATACTCTGCACAATTTACCGGCGGGTGACTGGGCGGCGGGGGAGCGCGGTATTGCTTGTATTCCTGGCCGTGAAGAAGAGTTTCGGGATGGCGTAGCAGCAGCGATTCGTTATGCTCGTGCGCTGGGTAATAAAAAAATTAACTGTCTGGTCGGTAAAACGCCGGCTGGTTTCAGCAGTGAACAGATTCACGCAACGCTTGTAGAAAACCTGCGTTATGCCGCGAATATGCTGATGAAAGAAGATATTTTATTATTGATTGAACCTATCAACCATTTTGATATTCCTGGTTTCTATCTCACCGGAACTCGGCAGGCGCTGAAATTGATTGATGATGTTGGTTGCTGCAATTTGAAAATTCAGTATGACATTTATCATATGCAGCGGATGGAAGGTGAATTAACCAACACTATGACTCAATGGGCCGATAAAATTGGTCACCTGCAAATTGCCGATAATCCGCATCGCGGCGAACCGGGAACCGGAGAAATTAATTATGAGTATCTCTTTACGGTAATTGAAAATTCTGACTACAACGGTTGGGTTGGGTGTGAATATAAACCCCAAACCACCACGGAAGCCGGTTTACGCTGGATGGATCCGTACCGTTAAAACGTAACGCTGTTCAGGCAATGCTTTTTTAGGCCGCTAAGTTGGCAGGGGATCGTGTTGTCTGAATTCAGGAAAAGCGAAATTTAAAAGAGGTTAATTATGAAACTGGGATTTATTGGCTTAGGCATTATGGGTACACCGATGGCCATTAATCTGGCGCGTGCCGGTCATCAACTGCATGTCACAACCATTGGTCCGGTTGCTGATGAATTACTGTCACTGGGTGCCGTCAGTGTTGAAACTGCGCGCCAGGTAACGGAAGCATCGGACATCATTTTTATTATGGTGCCGGATACGCCACAGGTTGAAGAAGTTCTGTTTGGTGAAAATGGTTGTACCAAAGCCTCGCTGAAGGGCAAAACCATTGTTGATATGAGCTCCATTTCCCCGATTGAAACTAAGCGTTTCGCTCGTCAGGTGAATGAACTGGGCGGCGATTATCTCGATGCGCCCGTCTCCGGCGGTGAAATCGGCGCGCGTGAAGGGACGTTGTCGATTATGGTTGGCGGCGACGAAGCGGTATTTGAACGTGTTAAACCGCTGTTTGAATTGCTCGGTAAAAATATCACCCTCGTGGGCGGTAACGGCGACGGCCAGACTTGCAAAGTGGCAAATCAGATTATCGTGGCGCTCAATATTGAAGCGGTTTCTGAAGCCCTGCTGTTTGCTTCAAAAGCCGGAGCGGATCCGGTACGGGTGCGGCAGGCGCTGATGGGCGGCTTTGCATCCTCACGTATTCTGGAAGTTCACGGTGAGCGCATGATTAAACGCACCTTTAATCCAGGTTTTAAAATTGCGCTGCACCAGAAAGATCTCAACCTGGCACTGCAAAGTGCGAAAGCACTGGCGCTGAACCTGCCAAACACCGCGACCTGCCAGGAGTTATTTAATACCTGTGCGGCAAACGGTGGCAGCCAGTTGGATCACTCTGCGTTAGTGCAGGCGCTGGAATTAATGGCTAACCATAAACTGGCCTGATACCCGCAATAAAAATGGCCGATATCAGAAAATGAATCGGCCAGCAATATTAAAAAAAGAAAGCAGCCAAAGATGTTGCTTCAGTATTAAAAATAATATTTTTATTTTATTTGTTCCTCATAGCTAGATTAAAAAGACGTTATTCGATACGTGAAATTAAGAGGGATTTATGGAACATCAGAGAAAACTATTCCAGCAACGCGGCTATAGCGAAGATCTATTGCCGAAAACGCAAAGCCAGCGGACCTGGAAAACATTTAACTATTTTACCTTATGGATGGGTTCGGTTCATAACGTTCCCAATTATGTGATGGTCGGCGGCTTTTTTATTCTCGGCTTGTCTACCTTTAGTATTATGCTGGCAATTATCCTCAGCGCCTTTTTCATTGCCGCGGTAATGGTATTAAACGGTGCTGCGGGCAGTAAATACGGCGTACCATTTGCCATGATCCTGCGTGCTTCTTATGGCGTACGTGGTGCACTGTTTCCCGGATTATTAAGAGGCGGGATTGCTGCCATTATGTGGTTTGGCCTGCAATGTTACGCAGGATCGCTGGCCTGCTTGATCCTGATTGGCAAAATCTGGCCGGGATTTTTAACTCTCGGTGGTGATTTTACCCTGTTAGGGCTTTCTCTACCGGGCTTAATCACTTTCTTACTCTTCTGGCTGGTGAACGTCGGAATCGGTTTCGGTGGTGGCAAAGTTTTAAATAAATTCACCGCCATTCTTAACCCGTGTATCTATGTTGTCTTCGGCGGTATGGCGATTTGGGCGATTTCGCTGGTCGGGATCGGTCCAATCTTTGACTACATTCCGAGCGGTATTCAGAAAGCAGAAAACGGTGGCTTCCTGTTCCTGGTGGTGATTAACGCGGTAGTTGCGGTCTGGGCGGCACCGGCGGTGAGCGCATCCGACTTTACGCAAAACGCCCACTCGTTTCGTGAGCAGGCGCTGGGGCAAACGCTGGGTTTAGTTGTGGCCTATATTCTGTTTGCGGTCGCCGGGGTATGTATTATTGCCGGAGCCAGTATTCACTACGGCGCTGACACCTGGAACGTGCTGGATATTGTTCAGCGTTGGGATAGCCTGTTTGCCTCGTTCTTTGCGGTACTGGTTATTCTGATGACGACTATCTCCACTAACGCCACCGGTAATATTATTCCGGCTGGTTATCAGATAGCCGCTATTGCACCGACGAAACTGACCTATAAAAACGGCGTACTGATTGCCAGTATTATCAGTTTGCTGATCTGTCCGTGGAAATTAATGGAAAATCAGGACAGCATTTATCTGTTCCTCGATATTATCGGCGGAATGCTGGGTCCAGTAATTGGTGTGATGATGGCGCATTATTTTGTGGTGATGCGCGGACAAATTAATCTTGATGAACTGTATACCGCAGCAGGGGATTTCAAATATTACGATAACGGCTTTAACCTTACCGCGTTCTCAGTAACTTTGGTCGCCGTTATTTTATCTCTCGGTGGTAAATTTATTCCGTTCATGGAGTCTTTATCACGCGTTTCATGGTTTGTCGGCGTTATTGTCGCCTTTGCGGCCTACGCCTTATTAAAGAAACGTACTGCAGCAGAAAAAACAGGAGAACAAAAAGTCACAGGTTAATTAATCCCGATATTGAACATTGAGTTAAAAATCCAATCTGTATTTTACAAGGAGTTTGTTATGTCTTTTGATTTAATCATTAAAAACGGCACCGTTATTTTAGAAAACGAAGCTCGCGTTGTAGATATCGCCGTTAAAGGCGGAAAAATTGCTGCTATCGGTCAGGATCTGGGCGATGCAATAGAAGTTATGGATGCGTCTGGTCTGGTGGTTTCGCCAGGCATGGTTGATGCGCACACCCATATTTCTGAACCGGGTCGTAGCCACTGGGAAGGTTATGAAACGGGTACTCGCGCAGCGGCAAAAGGTGGTATCACCACCATGATCGAAATGCCGCTCAACCAGCTGCCTGCAACGGTTGACCGCGCATCGATTGAACTGAAGTTTGATGCCGCTAAAGGCAAGCTGACTATCGATGCGGCGCAACTCGGTGGCCTGGTGTCTTACAACATCGACCGTCTGCATGAGCTGGATGAAGTGGGCGTTGTCGGCTTCAAATGCTTCGTTGCAACCTGTGGCGATCGCGGTATCGACAACGACTTCCGTGACGTAAACGACTGGCAGTTTTTCAAAGGCGCACAGAAGCTGGGCGAACTGGGTCAGCCAGTGCTGGTGCACTGCGAAAATGCGCTGATCTGTGACGAACTGGGCGAAGAAGCGAAGCGCGAAGGTCGCGTAACCGCTCATGACTATGTGGCTTCGCGTCCGGTGTTTACCGAAGTGGAAGCGATTCGCCGCGTACTGTACCTGGCGAAAGTCGCCGGTTGCCGTCTGCACGTTTGCCACATCAGCAGCCCGGAAGGTGTTGAAGAGGTGACTCGTGCGCGTCAGGAAGGCCAGGACGTTACCTGTGAATCCTGCCCGCATTACTTTGTACTGGATACCGATCAGTTCGAAGAAATCGGTACTCTGGCGAAGTGTTCACCACCGATCCGCGATCTGGAAAACCAGAAAGGCATGTGGGAAAAACTGTTTAACGGTGAAATCGACTGCCTGGTTTCCGACCACTCTCCATGCCCGCCGGAAATGAAAGCCGGTAACATCATGAAAGCATGGGGCGGTATCGCCGGTCTGCAAAGCTGCATGGACGTGATGTTCGATGAAGCGGTACAGAAACGCGGTATGTCTCTGCCGATGTTCGGCAAATTAATGGCGACTAACGCAGCAGATATTTTCGGTCTGCAGCAAAAAGGCCGTATCGCCCCAGGAAAAGATGCCGACTTCGTCTTCATTCAGCCGAATAGCAGCTATGTTCTTACCAATGACGATCTGGAATATCGCCACAAAGTCAGCCCGTATGTTGGCCGTACCATTGGCGCGCGTATCACGAAAACCCTCTTACGTGGTGATGTGATTTACGACATCGAACAGGGCTTCCCTGTTGCGCCGAAAGGTCAATTTATCCTTAAACATCAGCAGTAATCTGGCCCCTGCAATGCCCGTCCTTGCGGCGGGCATTCTCCGGTTAAGGTGTGTTTATGTTCAATTTTGCAGTGAGCCGTGAAAGCCTGTTATCAGGATTTCAGTGGTTTTTCTTTATTTTTTGCAACACGGTTGTGGTTCCTCCTACGCTACTTTCGGCTTTTCAGTTGCCGCAAAGTAGCCTGCTTACGCTCACGCAATATGCTTTTCTTGCTACCGCGCTGGCCTGTTTCGCTCAGGCGTTCTGCGGTCATCGTCGCGCTATTATGGAAGGTCCGGGCGGCCTGTGGTGGGGAACCATCCTTACTATCACCCTTGGCGAAGCATCGCGCGGGACCCCGATCAACGATATCGCTACCAGTCTGGCGGTAGGGATTGCGATTTCTGGCGTGCTGACGATGTTGATTGGTTTTAGCGGATTAGGTCATCGCCTGGCGCGGTTATTTACGCCGTCTGTGATGGTCTTGTTTATGTTGATGCTGGGCGCGCAGCTGACCACTATCTTTTTCAAAGGTATGCTCGGCCTGCCGTTTGGCATAGCCGACCCGAATTTTAAAATTCAGTTACCGCCGTTCGCTCTCTCGGTGGCGGTGATGTGCCTGGTACTGGCGATGATTATCTTCCTGCCGCAACGTTTTGCCCGTTATGGCCTGCTGGTCGGTACCATAACCGGCTGGTTGTTGTGGTACTTTTGCTTTCCTTCTTCGCACTCGCTTTCCGGTGAGTTGCACTGGCAGTGGTTCCCGCTTGGCAGTGGCGGTGCTTTGTTGCCGGGGATTATTCTGACGGCGGTGATTACAGGTCTGGTAAATATCAGCAATACCTACGGTGCGATTCGTGGCACGGATGTTTTTTATCCGCAACAGGGCGCGGGGAATACGCGTTATCGTCGCAGCTTTGTGGCGACCGGATTTATGACGCTGATAACCGTGCCGCTGGCGGTAATTCCATTTTCACCGTTTGTTTCATCCATTGGTTTATTAACCCAGACTGGCGATTACACGCGGCGTTCGTTTATTTATGGCAGCGTTATTTGCCTGCTGGTGGCACTGGTTCCGGCACTCACGCGACTGTTTTGCAGTATCCCCTTACCAGTGAGTAGCGCGGTCATGCTGGTTTCTTATCTGCCTTTACTCTTTTCCGCGCTGGTGTTTAGCCAGCAAATCACGTTTACCGCTCGCAATATTTATCGACTCGCATTGCCGTTATTTGTCGGCATATTTTTAATGGCATTACCGCCTGTGTATCTGCAAGACCTTCCATTAACGCTTCGTCCTCTGCTCAGTAACGGCTTACTGGTCGGAATTTTACTGGCTGTTCTTATGGATAATCTTATTCCGTGGGAACGCATCGAATAATTTGTTGAAAAAGGATTGATAATGAAGATTGTCATTGCGCCAGACTCGTTTAAAGAGAGCTTAAGTGCAGAAAAATGTTGTCAGGCAATTAAAGCCGGGTTTTCGACCCTCTTTCCCGATGCGCACTATATCTGTTTGCCGATAGCGGATGGCGGCGAAGGAACGGTGGATGCGATGGTCGCCGCGACGGGCGGCAACATTGTGACGCTTGAAGTCTGTGGGCCGATGGGCGAAACAGTGAATGCTTTTTATGGCCTTACCGGCGACGGGAAAACGGCGGTGATTGAGATGGCGGCGGCAAGTGGCCTGATGCTGGTCGAGCCTGAAAAGCGTAATCCGTTGCTGGCCTCCAGTTTTGGTACGGGGGAGTTAATTCGCCATGCGCTGGATAACGATATTCGCCATATTATTCTCGGCATTGGTGGTAGCGCGACGGTCGACGGCGGTATGGGCATGGCGCAGGCGCTCGGTGTGCGTTTTCTCGATGCCGACGGTCAGGTGCTGGTGGCTAACGGCGGCAATTTAGCGCGCGTGGCAAGCATTGAGATGGAGGAGTGCGATCCGCGCCTGGCGAACTGCCATATTGAAGTAGCGTGCGATGTAGATAATCCGTTAGTAGGGGCACGCGGCGCGGCGGCGGTGTTTGGCCCGCAAAAAGGGGCAACGCCAGAAATGGTCGAAGAGCTGGAACAGGGGCTGCAAAATTACGCCCGTGTTTTACAACAGCTAACTGAAATCAACGTCTGCCAGATGGCGGGCGGCGGTGCTGCCGGAGGCATGGGCATTGCGGCGGCGGTATTCCTCAATGCGGATATTAAACCGGGTATTGAGATTGTGTTGAATGCGGTCAATCTTGCGCAGGCGGTGCAGGGTGCAGCACTGGTGATCACCGGGGAAGGGCGCATCGACTCGCAAACGGCAGGCGGTAAAGCGCCGCTGGGTGTGGCATCGGTGGCGAAGCAGTTTAATGTACCGGTGATTGGGATTGCTGGCGTATTGGGTGATGGCGTGGAAGTGGTGCACCAGTACGGCATTGACGCGGTATTCAGCATTTTGCCACGTCTGGCACCTTTAGCCGAAGTGCTCGCCAGCGGTGAAACCAATCTCTTCAACTGTGCGCGAAATATTGCCTGCGCCATTAAAATAGGTCAGGGAATTAAAAACTGACTCTTACCTTTAAAGCGGATGCGATTTATATCGCATCTTTTTTTTACCTGAATTGACTACAAAAAAAGCCACGGTATAAACCGTGGCAAAATCCAACATAGCTAAAAATAATCAGGCGTGTGGTATGACTTAAATCTCAACGTCGCGGTTACAATCTTTCGAGTAAATATAACTAAACGCTTCACCACGCCCTACGCCATAACCGGCCTGTAAGGAATAAGCGCCCATAAAGATGTAATCGCCTTTTTTCACCGGGATCCAGTTATTGTCGAGGTTATAAACCCCCTGACCGGAAAGAATATAGGCACCGTGTTCTTGGACGTGAGTTTCGATATAACCGTGGCTGGCACCTGGCGCAAAAGAGAGGATATGCATGTTCATATCAAAACCTAACTCTTTGGGCAGAAAATCCAGCAGAATAACATCGTCCATGCCTTCATAATGAATGCGTTCCAGTTCGCTGGCATTGCCAGAAACCAGCCACGGCGCATGACCTTCTACCGGAACATAGCGACGCTTATATAAAAAGATTTGGCTGTCTTCGGCCTGGGCGTTAACAAAAGTCATTAAGGAGCCTGGCGGGCAATAAAGATAACCACCTTCGCTTAAGGTAAATGTTTTCCCTTCGGCTTTGGCAGTGATATTTCCAGAGATCACATACAGGAACGTTTCAATTCCTTCACCACCGAAGCCCTGTTGGTTGCCGCCGTTTTGATGCAGTGTGACCAGATAATCAACAAAAGAGGCCCCCAGCTTTGGCGTGGAGAGGATTGTCGCGTCACAATTTTCAAAGCCCGGAATAATATTTTTTACCAGACCGTCCGGGGTTAGCAGCGCGAAATTACCGTGTTTAACAATCGCACGGTTAGCCAGTAAATCATCGCGGTAACCGGTGACGTTATTTAAATATCCCATTTATGACTCCTTATTTCTGCCAGGCAAGTTGATAAAGCATGAGTGCCAACGTTTTGACCCCTTCGGCAAGGTCGTTAATATTAGTGCGTTCCGCCGGGTTATGGCTGATCCCGTTGATGCTGGGAATGAAAATCATGCAGGTCGGCACGCGAGGCGCGAAAATTTGTGCGTCGTGCCCGGCACCACTGTGCATTACCCGGTAATTCAGTTTTTCGCTTTCACACAATTCTGTCAGGGTGACGACAAGCTCCTTGTTCATCGGCACGGGTTCTTCGTCCATCCATAAATCGATATCAATACCAATGTCCATTTCATCGCAAATCGCCCGCATGTCGTTTTCTAACTGTTGGGTAAAATCGCGCAACACGGCAGTGTCGGTATGACGACAATCAATAGTGAACGTGGTTTTACCCGGCACTACATTCACCGTATTCGGGCGCGGCTCCACCTTGCCAAAGGTCAGCACCAGCGGATCGCCCATCTTTTTCGCTTTCTCAACTGACTGATGGCAAATGCGACTGAAAGCGTAAACCGTATCACGACGATAACCCATCGGCGTGGTGCCTGCATGGTTTGATTCGCCGTTCAGCGTCACCGTGTAGCGACGTTGCCCGACAATCGCATTCACCACGCCAATTGACTGACCATTACTTTCCAGCACACAACCCTGTTCGATATGCAGTTCGACAAAGGCTTTGATGTCCAGGCGCGGAGTTAGTGGGGCGTTCGGCAGAGTAAATCCGCAAGCCTTCATTGCATCGACAAAACTATTTCCTTTGGCATCACAGATATTCCGCACGTCGTCAGGATTCGCCAGCCCAAAGATATTTTTACTGCCCCAGAAGACATACGGGAAGCGGCTGCCTTCTTCTTCCGCCATTGCCACCACTTCGACCGTTCGCAGCGGCGCGCCGTATTGCGTTTTCAGCCAGTCAATCGCCAGCCACGCCGCCAGTGCGCCGAATTGTCCGTCGAGGTTACCGCCGTTAACCACGGTATCAATATGCGAACCGCTCAGAATCACTTCCTGAGGGTATTCGCTGCCGTTCAGGCGGCCGTATAAATTCCCCACTTCATCGAAACGTGTTTCCAGCCCACTTGCTGCCATTCTTTTTTTAAATTGCTGCTGGGTTTCCAGCCACTCCGGCGAATAAAGTAAACGGGTCATCCCACCCGCTGGGTCAGCGCCAAAAGAGGAAAGCCAGGGCAGCGTTTCTTCTATAGCTTGACGGAAATGTGTAATCATAAGAAAGTCCTGTCTCAACAATTATTGCGCAAAGGGATTTTTCGTTTCGTATGACGTGTTATAAAGCGCGTCGGAAATTAAATACTGATAAATATCATCAACAATTTCGATGCCTTCAACGTCGGCTTTGCGTTGCTTAATATCCTGATCCTGTCCGGGATAATAAACCTGGTTAAAACCGGGCGCGGGGGTAATGGCATTTAATTCGCGCATGGTCTGGCTAAGATGTTGACGGAATAATTCGCTGGAGGAGAAAAAGTTCGGATTAATAACTACATGTAATTGCCCCAAATTACGTCCGGCGTGTAAATCGTCATACATCGAACTGACCTGACGCCCGAACGGTAAGCCGAGTAAGACGCCTGAGAGGACGTCGATCATCATCATCAGGCCATAACCTTTCGGTCCGGCAGCCGGGAGCAGGGCGTTAACCGCGAAGGGATCGCTGGTTGGTGCACCGTTTTTATCGACCGCCCAGGTATCCGGGATAGACATATTGCGCGAGCGGGCGTCGAGCACTTTTCCCCATGCCTGTACGGTAGTCGCCATATCAAAAGTAAGAATTTCGTCGCCTTCTCCCGGCGCGGCAAAGGCCAGTGGGTTAGTGCCGTAGTAAATTTCCGCGCCGCCAAACGGCACCACCATTGGATCGGACTGGCACATCGAAATGCCAATCAATCCGGCGCGGGCTGCCTGCTGTACAAAATAAGAGATTGCGCCGCTGTGACCCATCCGGCTGATACCGACCACCGCAACGCCTTTTTGCTGGGCGGTTTTGATGGCATGTTCCATACCCATTTTTGCCGCGACCTGTCCGGCGGCATTGTCGGCATGTAAAATTGCCGAGCACGGTCCGGTTTCTTCAAGACGAAACTCTGGTTCGCGGTTGGTGCCGCCTTTTGATATGCGCTCTGCGTAGTATTCAACGCGCACCGCGCCATGAGAGTGGATCCCTCTGGCATCGGCGTAAACCAATACTTCAGCCACGGTTGCAGCGTGCTCACGTTTTAACCCAGCCTGACAGAGTTTATTCTCGATTAGCTGGTGGAGTGTTTCCCGACTGATTTTCATCTGTCTTCCTTTTTAACGACGGTGTGAAGCATGACTGCAATTAACATACAGGGAAAATATCTGGATTATGTGATCCAGACAGGCAAAAAAATATAGTTAGAATTTATTTGATAATCCGCTCGCTTTTAACCTGGTTTTTAAAACAACTATGCTTATTAAAAAATAACGCGTAATAGTCTGGCGGTTATTTGAATTCTTTTGTTAATAATGTCTGTGTGATATTCATCACCTTATTTACTCGTTGTCATCGATACCGTAATCGCCACATTAACACTGCTCGTGCAATTGCCATGGGTGCAATTTTTAAGGAGTTGTTATGATCCACGCCTTTATTAAAAAAGGGTGTTTTCAGGATTCGGTCAGTTTAATGATTATTTCACGAAAACTCAGCGAATCAGAAAATGTTGATGATGTTTCCGTAATGATGGGTACGCCCGCCAATAAAGCGTTATTAGAGACTACAGGTTTCTGGCATGACGATTTTAATAACGCCACGCCGAACGATATTTGCGTGGCGATTCGTAGCGAAGCGGCGGATGCAGGGATCGCGCAGGCGATTATGCGGCAGCTTGAAGAGGCGCTAAAGCAACTGGCGCAGGGAACGGGCAGCAGCCAGGCGTTGACGCAGGTACGTCGCTGGGACAGTGCCAGTCAGAAATTACCCAATGCCAATCTGGCGCTGATTTCAGTGGCTGGCGAGTATGCGGCGGAACTGGCGAACCAGGCGCTGGATCGCAACCTCAACGTGATGATGTTCTCCGATAACGTCACGCTGGAAGATGAAATCCAACTTAAAACCCGCGCGCGGGAAAAAGGTTTGCTGGTGATGGGGCCGGACTGCGGTACATCGATGATTGCCGCCACGCCGCTGGCTTTTGCTAACGTGATGCCGGAAGGCAACATTGGCGTCATTGGCGCTTCCGGTACCGGGATTCAGGAGCTGTGCTCACAGATTGCGCTGGCAGGTGAGGGAATTACTCACGCGATTGGTCTTGGCGGGCGCGATCTCAGCCGTGAAGTGGGCGGCATCAGTGCGCTAACGGCGCTGGAAATGCTCAGTGTAGATGAGAAAAGCGAAGTGCTGGCGTTTGTTTCAAAACCGCCTGCCGAAGCTGTGCGTCTGAAAATTGTTAATGCCATGAAAGCAACCGGCAAACCAACGGTGGCGCTGTTTTTAGGTTATATCCCGGCGGTGGCCCGCGACGAGAATGTCTGGTTTGCCTCCTCGCTGGATGAGGCTGCACGCCTGGCTTGCCTGCTTTCACGCGTTACGGCGCGACGTAACGCGATAGCGTCTGCCAGCAGTGGATTTATTTGCGGCCTGTATACCGGCGGTACGTTAGCCGCCGAAGCGGCGGGATTACTCGCCGCGCACCTTGGCGTGGTAGCTGACGATACCCATCATCACGGCATGATGCTGGACGCCGATGGTCACCAGATCATTGACCTCGGCGATGATTTCTACACCGTCGGGCGTCCCCATCCGATGATCGACCCAACCTTACGCAACCAGTTAATTGCCGATCTCGGCGCTAAACCGCAAGTGCGCGTATTGCTGCTTGATGTGGTGATTGGCTTCGGTGCGACTGCCGATCCTGCAGCCTCGCTGGTAAGCGCCTGGCAAAAAGCCTGTGCCGCGCGTTCAGACAATCAACTACTGTATGCCATTGCCACAGTGACAGGCACTGAACGTGACCCGCAATGCCGTTCGCAGCAAATCGCCATGCTGGAAGATGCAGGGATCGCGGTAGTGAGTTCGCTGCCGGAAGCCACCTTGCTGGCGGCGGCGTTAATTCATCCGCTCTTGCCTGCCACACAGCCACACACACCGTCACTACTGGAAAACGTCGCCGTGATTAACATCGGGTTACGCAGCTTTGCGCTGGAACTACAAAGCGCCAGCAAACCGGTTGTGCATTACCAATGGTCGCCAGTCGCCGGCGGCAATAAAAAACTGGCTCGTTTATTAGAACGTTTGCAATAAGGGGTTCCCATGTTTACATCAGTGGCGCAAGCCAATGCTGCGGTTATCGAACAAATTCGTCGCGCTCGTCCACACTGGCTGGATGTGCAACCGGCTTCTTCACTAATTAATGAATTAAATCAGGGTAAAACACTGCTTCACGCCGGGCCGCCGATGCGCTGGCAGGAGATGACCGGACCCATGAAAGGGGCATGTGTGGGCGCATGTCTGTTTGAAGGCTGGGCGAAAGATGAAGCGCAGGCACTGGCAATGCTGGAGCAGGGGGAAGTGAACTTCATTCCTTGTCACCATGTGAATGCTGTCGGGCCAATGGGCGGCATTACTTCTGCCAGTATGCCGATGCTGGTGGTCGAGAACGTGACCGACGGCAATCGGGCGTACTGCAACCTCAACGAAGGTATCGGCAAAGTGATGCGTTTTGGCGCTTACGGCGAAGATGTCCTGACTCGCCATCGCTGGATGCGCGATGTGTTAATGCCAGTATTAAGCGCGGCGCTGGGGCGCATGGAGCGCGGTATCGATCTCACCGCGATGATGGCGCAGGGCATTACCATGGGCGATGAATTCCATCAGCGCAATATTGCTTCCTCAGCACTGTTAATGCGTGCGCTGGCCCCACAAATTGCTCGCCTCGATCATGATAAACAGCACATTGCGGAAGTGATGGATTTCCTCAGCGTGACCGATCAGTTCTTCCTTAACCTCGCGATGGCCTATTGCAAGGCGGCGATGGATGCTGGTGCGATGATCCGCGCAGGCAGCATCGTCACGGCTATGACCCGCAACGGCAATATGTTCGGGATTCGGGTCAGCGGGCTGGGCGAACGCTGGTTTACTGCGCCTGTAAACACTCCCCAAGGTCTGTTTTTCACCGGCTTCTCGCAGGAGCAGGCGAACCCGGATATGGGCGATAGCGCGATTACCGAAACCTTTGGTATCGGTGGTGCGGCAATGATCGCCGCCCCTGGCGTAACGCGCTTTGTCGGTGCGGGTGGCATGGAAGCGGCCAGAGCGGTATCTGAAGAGATGGCGGAAATCTTCCTTGAACGCAATATGCAGTTGCAGATCCCCGGCTGGGATTTCCAGGGCGCGTGTCTGGGGCTGGATATTCGTCGCGTGGTAGAAACCGGCATTACACCACTCATCAATACGGGTATCGCCCATAAAGAGGCGGGGATCGGGCAGATTGGTGCAGGCACTGTACGGGCACCGCTGGCGTGCTTTGAACAGGCGCTGGAAGCTCTGGCTGAAAGCATGGGGATTGGTTGAGGAACGCGCAATGACGATCATCCATCCTCTGCTTGCCAGTCGTAGTGCACCGAATTATCGCCAGTCCTGGCGGTTAGCGGGCGTGTGGCGGCGGGCGATTAACCTGATGACGGAAAGCGGTGAATTGTTAACGCTGCATCGTCAGGGAAGTGGTTTCGGTCCCGGAGGATGGGTGCTTCGCCGCGCACAATTCGATGCGTTATGCGGTGGATTATGCGGCAATGAACGACCGCAGGTTATGGCTCAAGGGATTCGCCTCGGGCGTTTCACGGTTAAACAGCCACAGCGTTATTGTTTGCTGCGTATTACGCCGCCTGCGCATCCTCAACCGCTTGCAGCTACATGGATGCAACGCGCGGAGGAAACCGGGCTTTTCGGGCCGCTGGCGTTGGCGGCAGGCGATCCGCTGCCTGCTGAATTACGCCAGTTTCGTCACTGTTTTCAGGCCGCGCTCAATGGCGTTAAGACCGACTGGCGGCACTGGCTGGGTAAAGGGCCGGGATTAACGCCGAGTCATGATGACACGCTAACGGGAATGCTGCTGGCAGCCTGGTATTATGGCGCTTTAGATGCGCGCTCCGGTCGCCCGTTTTTTGCCTGTTCCGACAATCTTCAACTCGTTACCACAGCGGTGAGCGTTAATTATTTACGTTATGCCGCGCAAGGATATTTCGCCTCGCCACTCCTGCACTTTGTTCATGCTCTGAGTTGCCCGAAACGTACTGCTGTGGCGATTGATTCGCTGCTGGCGCTGGGGCATACGTCAGGGGCCGATACGCTGCTGGGGTTCTGGCTTGGTCAACAATTATTACAAGGAACACCATGAAAACACTGGTTGTAGCTCTTGGGGGCAACGCCTTACTCCAGCGCGGCGAAGCGCTGACGGCAGAAAATCAATATCGCAACATTGCCAGTGCTGTACCCGCACTGGCGCGCCTGGCCCGTTCTTATCGGCTGGCGATTGTTCACGGCAACGGGCCACAGGTGGGGCTGCTGGCGTTACAGAATCTGGCGTGGAAAGAGGTAGAACCGTATCCGCTGGATGTGCTGGTGGCGGAAAGCCAGGGGATGATTGGCTATATGCTGGCGCAGAGCTTGAGCGCACAGCCGCAGATGCCGCCTGTCACGACGGTGCTGACGCGCATTGAGGTTTCGTCTGATGATCCCGCGTTTTTGCAGCCAGAGAAGTTTATCGGCCCGGTTTATCAGCCAGAAGAACAAGAGGCACTGGAAGCGGCTTATGGCTGGCAGATGAAACGTGATGGTAAATATTTACGCCGGGTGGTGGCGTCTCCGCAACCGCGTAAAATTCTCGACAGTGAAGCCATCGAGTTGTTGCTCAAAGAGGGGCATGTGGTGATTTGCAGTGGCGGCGGCGGTGTTCCGGTGACGGATGACGGAGCAGGGAGTGAAGCGGTGATTGATAAAGATCTCGCCGCGGCGTTGCTTGCCGAGCAGATTAATGCCGATGGACTGGTGATCCTCACCGATGCTGACGCGGTTTATGAAAACTGGGGAACGCCGCAGCAACGCGCCATTCGCCATGCCACACCGGATGAGTTAGCGCCATTTGCCAAAGCCGATGGGGCGATGGGACCGAAGGTGACGGCGGTAAGTGGCTATGTCAGAAGCCGTGGTAAACCTGCGTGGATTGGGGCGTTATCGCGGATTGAAGAGACGCTGGCGGGCGAAGCGGGGACCTGTATTTCGCTGTCGTGATGGGAGCATCCAGCATATGGCACACCATGCCTGATGCGACGCTTGACGCGTCTTATCAGGCCTACAATGGGTACCGGATTGGTAGTCGGATAAGGCGTTCACGCCGCATCCGGTAATCGGCGCACCATGCCTGATGCGACGCTTGACGCGTCTTATCAGGCCTACAATGGGTACCGGATTAGTAGGCCGGATAAGGCGTTCACGCCGCATCCGGCAGGAATATGAGTACCAGGTTAACTGAACTTACTCTGCGCCCACATCACGCCGCTGGCATACTCTGGCGGCAGCAGCGGGATTAATGCTTCCAGCGTCGCGGTCAGACGCGATGTGTCGCTGTCGGTCAAATTCAGATGCCCCACTTTACGGCCCGGACGCACTTCTTTGTCGTACCAGTGCAGATGCACCAGCGGCAGTTTCAGCCAGTCATAATTCACATCGCTACCAATCAGGTTGATCATCACTGACGGGCTATTTACCACCGGTTGCGGTAACGGCAGATCGGTAATCGCCCGCAGATGCAGCTCAAACTGGCTGATGCTGGCACCGTTTTGTGTCCAGTGACCACTGTTATGCACACGCGGAGCCAGTTCGTTGATCAGCAGACCTTGCGGAGTGATAAAACACTCCATCGCCATCACGCCCACATAGCCCAGATCCTGCATAATCGCCGACAGCATCTCTTCGGCCTGCGCCTGCTGCTGTGCGTTGGCCTGCGGGAAAGCGACGCTGGTGCGCAAAATACCGTCCTGATGCAGGTTATGCGTCAGCGGATAAAACACAGTGCTGCCATCAAAGCCGCGCGCGCCAACCAGCGATACTTCGCCAGAGAAGTTAATGCCCTGCTCGACAATACATTCGCCGTAGCATTCAGTCGGTAACTGTGCGGTTTCATCGGCGCGTAAACGCCATTGACCGCGACCGTCATAGCCACCAGTGCGACGCTTAACAATCGCCAGTTCACCTAAACGATCAAACACCGCAGGCCACTCACTGCGGTCGGCAAGTAACTGCCACGGTGCAGTCGGCAGGTGAAGCTTGTCGAAAAGCTGCTTCTGAGTCAGACGGTCGGCAATAATTGGGAACACATCGCGGTTCACAAAGGCTGGATGGCGTGCCAGCTCGCGCGTTAATGCGGTTTCCGGCCAGCGTTCGATCTCAGCGGTAATCACGCTTTGTTGAAAGGGCACCGCCGCCGGTTCAGCGTCCAGCCCGACCGGCCAGACAGCAATGCCTAACGGTTCGCCTGCCTGGCGCAACATACGGCCTAACTGCCCGTTACCGAGGACGCAAACCTGTTTCATGCCGCACCTCGCGGGTCCGGGTTTTCCAGCACTTCATCAGTCTGGGCTTTGCGCCAGTCATTCAGACGCTGGTGCAGTTCTTTATCATGAGTTGCAAGAATTTGTGCTGCCAGTAACGCCGCGTTTGCCGCGCCAGCTTTACCAATCGCCAGCGTACCCACCGGAATGCCGCGCGGCATTTGTACGATGGAGTAGAGGCTATCGACACCGCTCAGTGCGGCGCTCTGTACTGGCACACCCAGCACTGGCACCAGCGTTTTGGCGGCAATCATGCCCGGCAGGTGCGCTGCGCCGCCTGCGCCCGCAATAATCACCTGATAACCGTTCTCTTCGGCACTTTCGGCGAAGCTGAACAGTTTATCGGGGGTGCGGTGAGCAGAAACCACTTCAACGTGGTGCGGGACATTCAGGATTTCGAAGATTTCGGCGGCGAACTGCATGGTAGCCCAGTCGCTTTTGGACCCCATCACGATGGCGACACGCGCCGGATTATTGCGGGAAGACATGCGTCTTAAAACTCCTGTGGTGCACAACTCTCGGCTTTAGAGGGCACAGAGAATAGCACGGAAAGAGAGCAAGGAAAACGGTTGCGCGGCTATAAAATCAGCAAAGTTGCGCGTTTTTTTAAAATGGAAAATGGATCAACTCAACGTCATCCGCCGTGACTTTCACCATTGAACCTTCCGTATGCCAGGCACCCAGCACGACGCGGAAAGCAGGTTGCTGATTGGCGATCAGTTCATGGATCGCCGGGCGATGGGTATGCCCGTGGATCAGCCATTGCACCTGATGTTTTTCCATCGCACTGACCACCGCGTTTTGGTTAACGTCCATGATTGCCAGCGATTTACTGCTGTTGGCTTCTTTGCTGTTCGCGCGCATTCGCGCGGCAATGCGTTTACGCACAAACAACGGCAGGGCGAGGAATAGCGTTTGCAGCCAGGGTTTGTGGACTTTGGCGCGAAAAGCCTGATAACCCGCGTCATCGGTGCACAGCGTGTCGCCATGCATAATCAACACCCGACGACCATAAAGTTCGAGCACTTTTTCTTCCGGCAATAACGTCATGCCACTCTCACGGGCAAAGCGTTTGCCAAGCAGAAAATCACGGTTGCCATGAATGAAATAACAGGGAACGCCGGAATCGGATACCGCTTTGATCGCTGCGGCCATCTGGCGATGGAGTGGGTTGGGATCGTCATCGCCAATCCATGCTTCAAACAGATCGCCAAGAATATACAGCGCGTCGGCCTTGCGGGCTTCCCCCGCTAAAAAACGCAGAAAACCGGCGGTGATCGCCGGTTCTTCCACGCAGAGATGAAGATCTGCAATAAAGAGTGTCGCCACGATTACTCGCTAACGGTCACGCTTTCAATGATAACGTCTTCTTTTGGCACGTCCTGGTGCATACCGCTACGACCGGTTGCTACACCTTTGATTTTGTCAACCACGTCCATGCCTTCAACCACTTCAGCAAACACGCAGTAACCCCAACCTTGCAGGCTTTCGCCAGAGAAGTTCAGGAAGTCGTTATCAACCACGTTGATGAAGAACTGTGCAGTTGCAGAGTGCGGTGCCTGAGTACGGGCCATTGCCAGCGTACCGCGGGTGTTTTTCAGACCGTTGTTGGCTTCGTTTTTGATCGGTTCTTTGGTGGCTTTTTGCTTCATGCCTGGCTCAAAACCGCCGCCCTGAATCATAAAGCCGTTGATAACACGGTGGAAAATGGTGTTGTTGTAAAAACCTTCGCGGCAGTAGTCCAGGAAGTTTTTAACTGTTTCAGGTGCTTTATCGTCAAAAGTTTTGATGACAATATCGCCGTGATTGGTGTGGAAAGTAACCATTTTTGCATCCTGTTCCGTTTGATTGGTGCTTCAACCCGATTTGGGTCATATATAGGGTGGTGTTATAGCATAACCGCACGATCGGATCATCACGCAATGTATGCTGATTCGCGCGGGAAATATGGGTATTATACGCAACTCAATTACCCACACATGTCTAAACGGAATCTTCGATGCTAAAAATCTTCAATACTCTGACACGCCAAAAAGAGGAATTTAAGCCTATTCACGCCGGGGAAGTCGGCATGTACGTGTGTGGAATCACCGTTTACGATCTCTGTCATATCGGTCACGGGCGTACCTTTGTTGCCTTTGATGTGGTTGCACGCTATTTGCGTTTCCTCGGCTATAAGCTGAAGTATGTGCGCAACATTACCGATATCGACGACAAAATCATCAAGCGTGCCAATGAAAATGGCGAAAGCTTTGTAGCGCTGGTGGATCGCATGATCGCCGAAATGCACAAAGATTTTGATGCTTTGAACATTCTGCGCCCGGATATGGAGCCGCGCGCGACGCACCATATCGCAGAAATTATTGAGCTCACTGAGCAACTGATCGCCAAAGGTCACGCTTATGTGGCGGACAACGGCGACGTGATGTTCGACGTACCGACCGATCCAACCTATGGCGTGCTGTCGCGTCAGGATCTCGACCAGCTGCAGGCAGGCGCGCGCATTGACGTGGTCGACGACAAACGCAACCCGATGGACTTCGTTCTGTGGAAGATGTCGAAAGAGGGCGAACCGAGCTGGCCGTCTCCGTGGGGCGCAGGCCGTCCAGGCTGGCACATTGAATGTTCGGCAATGAACTGCAAGCAGTTGGGTAACCACTTTGATATCCACGGCGGTGGTTCAGACCTGATGTTCCCACACCACGAAAACGAAATCGCTCAGTCCACCTGTGCCCATGATGGTCAGTATGTGAACTACTGGATGCACTCGGGGATGGTAATGGTTGACCGAGAGAAGATGTCCAAATCGCTGGGTAACTTCTTTACCGTGCGCGATGTGCTGAAATACTACGACGCGGAAACCGTGCGTTACTTCCTGATGTCGGGCCACTATCGCAGCCAGCTGAACTACAGCGAAGAGAACCTGAAGCAGGCACGCGCGGCGCTGGAGCGTCTCTACACTGCGCTGCGCGGCACAGATAAAACCGTTGCTCCTGCGGGTGGCGAAGCGTTTGAAGCGCGCTTTATTGAAGCGATGGACGACGATTTCAACACCCCGGAAGCCTATTCCGTGCTGTTTGATATGGCGCGTGAAGTGAACCGTCTGAAAGCAGAAGATATGGCAGCGGCGAACGCAATGGCGTCTCATCTGCGTAAACTTTCTGCCGTGCTGGGCCTGCTGGAGCAAGAACCAGAAGCATTCCTGCAAAGCGGCGCGCAGGCAGACGACAGCGAAGTGGCTGAGATTGAAGCCTTAATTCAACAGCGTCTGGATGCCCGTAAAGCGAAAGACTGGGCGGCGGCAGATGCGGCGCGTGACCGTCTTAACGAGATGGGGATCGTGCTGGAAGATGGCCCGCAAGGGACCACCTGGCGTCGTAAGTAATTGCGCTATTGCCGGATGCGAGTTTTCGCATCCGGTTATCGTCTGCGCCACCACAACATTCCCATCAGTAGCATCCCCGGCAACCACACCCACATCAATTCAGAAATAATCACCTGATGCCCGTACGGCGTGGTGTAACGAGACAACGCGAACGGCGCGACTTTAATCACCTGCCAGGGAGCGAAAAAGCGTTCATCTGACCACGGCCACAGCCAGCCAACACCTTTGCCGCCAGTGGTGATTGAATCCAGCAAGCTGTGCGATAGCAACGAAACGGTTAAAAACAGCCAGCAGCGAATCAGCCCAGCCCTGAACCATCGACGTCCAATCAGCACACATAACAGCGGGACAACAAACGCAAACACCAGCGAATGGGTAAACCCGCGATGACCAAAAACATTGCCGTAAGCAACGCCAAATTTAAACGACAATACGTCGGCATCGGGCAGCATCGCCAGGATGATTCCGGCAAATAACAGGCGCGGAGGGATGACTTTCGACCCCAACCCTAAACCAATGCAAAGGGGAACGGCGGCGTGCGTAATAACGGTTGGCATGATGGTCGCTTCGGCAAAATGTCGATGCTATCAGCATGGATGAACGGGGCGTAGAGGGCAAAAGTCTGAAAAGAGAACCGGCCTGTTGATACAGGCCGGAAAAGGGATCAGGCAACAACCTGTACGCTGTGACCTGCAAAACTCACTGTCTGACCGGCGACGATTTTGCAGCGTTTGCGCGTTTCAACCGCGCCGTCGACTTTCACCTGGCCTTCAGCAATCGCGATTTTCGCCTGCGCACCGCTTTCGCTCCAGCCTTCCAGCTTCAACAAGTCGCACAGCTCAACGTGCGGATGTTTACCTAAAGAAAATGTCGCCATGTTACTCACCCTGTGGATCATGATATTCAACGCACGCCTGTAGCGTGTTTTCGATCAGCGTGGCAACCGTCATCGGGCCAACGCCGCCCGGAACAGGCGTAATGTATGAGGCGCGTTTAGCCGCGTCTTCAAACACCACGTCGCCCACAACTTTGCCATTTTCCAGACGGTTGATGCCGACATCAATCACAATCGCGCCTTCTTTGATCCAGTCACCAGGAATAAAGCCCGGTTTACCGACGGCAACGATCAATAGATCGGCATTTTCTACGTGATGACGCAGATTTTTAGTGAAGCGGTGAGTCACGGTGGTGGTGCAACCTGCGAGCAACAGTTCCATGCTCATTGGGCGACCGACGATATTCGATGCGCCAATCACCACGGCGTTAAGACCGAAGGTATCAATGTTGTATCGCTCAAGCAGTGTGACGATACCACGCGGGGTGCAAGGACGTAGACGCGGCGCGCGCTGGCACAGACGACCGACGTTATAAGGATGGAAACCGTCAACGTCTTTGTCCGGGTGAATTCGTTCCAGCACTTTGACGTTATCAATACCCGCCGGTAACGGCAGTTGGACCAGAATGCCATCAATGGTGTTGTCGGCATTCAGCGCATCGATAAGCTCCAGCAGCTCCGCTTCGCTGGTGGTTTCCGGGAGGTCATAAGAACGGGAGACGAACCCGACTTCTTCACAAGCCTTGCGTTTGCTTGCGACATAAATTTGCGATGCAGGGTTGCTACCCACCAGTACTACGGCCAGTCCTGGTGCCCGCAGTCCAGCTGCAATACGTGCCTGAACTTTTTGAGCAACTTCAGAGCGCACCTGCTGCGCAATCGTTTTACCGTCAATAATCTTTGCTGCCATCAGAGAGAGGATTCCATCTGTTACGTAGGTCGAAGGGGATGCGCCTATTTTGTCAGAAGCGGGGCGCGCTGTCAGGTTTCGTTTCAGATTTATCGCGTGAAGCGACCTCTTGCGAAGGTGAGGCGCACCGTCGCTGAAATTGAAAGCTTCATTTTTCGTCCATGATGACGTTGTAAATCTGGAACTGATTTATTTCCTTGTCTAAGGATTAAGATAATTTAAGAAATACCTGACAATATAAAAAGAATTTTCAGCCTGGTAATTTACCGCTTCAGGTCTATATTTGTGTTGAATATATTTTGCGCGGAAATATTCATCTAACGGGGCTCTCTATTTTTTAGAATAGAGTGCATATTTTCAATTAAGACATTCTTAGAGGATAAAAAGGAATTTTACTACTATCAGTGTCTTAAATAAAGTAATCGGTTATATACGGATGTGGAGTCGATAAATGAGATTGAAGGAATATATATGAAATTAAGATTTATTTCGTCTGCGCTGGCTGCCGCACTATTCGCCGCTACGGGTAGTTATGCTGCCGTTGTAGATGGCGGTACAATTCACTTTGAAGGCGAACTGGTGAATGCTGCCTGTTCAGTGAATACTGACTCGGCAGACCAGGTTGTCACACTCGGTCAATATCGTACCGATATTTTCAATGCTGTTGGTAATACCTCTGCATTAATTCCATTCACTATACAGTTGAACGACTGCGATCCTGTTGTTGCCGCTAATGCTGCCGTTGCATTTTCTGGTCAGGCGGATGCAATCAATGATAATTTATTGGCCATTGCATCCAGTACCAATACAACAACAGCAACGGGTGTCGGTATTGAAATACTTGATAATACATCCGCAATTCTCAAACCTGATGGGAATAGCTTCTCAACCAACCAGAACTTGATCCCCGGGACCAACGTTCTTCATTTTTCTGCACGTTATAAAGGCACCGGTACAAGTGCATCAGCAGGGCAAGCAAATGCTGACGCGACTTTTATTATGAGATACGAATAATCAAAACAACGTTGTTTTGAATTATATATCACGTCTTATAACAAAGTAATGTACCGGTTGTCTGAAGCGGTATGGTGGCAATGTAAATCGAAATCATGTTCACTTTGTATCATGCCGCTTTATTAAATGAAAAGGGAATGATGTGTTGTAATAAACCAAAGCAATCATTTCTTTATATTTCTTATTTTTGCCGTCAGGAATACACAAGGCGTATTAACTATGATGACTAAAATAAAGTTATTGATGCTCATTATATTTTATTTAATCATTTCGGCCAGCGCCCATGCTGCCGGAGGGATCGCATTAGGTGCCACGCGTATTATTTATCCCGCTGATGCTAAACAGACTGCGGTATGGATTAGAAATAGCCATACCAATGAGCGCTTTCTGGTCAATTCGTGGATTGAAAACAGTAGCGGTGTAAAAGAAAAGTCATTCATCATTACACCGCCACTGTTTGTTAGTGAACCCAAAAGCGAAAATACCTTGCGTATTATTTACACCGGTCCACCGCTGGCGGCAGATCGTGAGTCTTTGTTCTGGATGAATGTTAAGACGATCCCTTCGGTAGATAAAAATGCATTGAACGGCAGGAATGTTTTGCAACTGGCGATTTTATCGCGCATGAAGTTATTTCTCCGTCCAATTCAACTACAAGAATTACCCGCAGAAGCGCCGGACACACTCAAGTTTTCGCGATCCGGTAACTATATCAATGTTCATAATCCATCACCTTTTTATGTCACCCTGGTTAACCTGCAAGTGGGCAGCCAAAAGTTGGGGAATGCTATGGCTGCACCCAGAGTTAATTCACAAATTCCCTTACCCTCAGGAATACAGGGAAAACTGAAATTTCAGACCGTTAATGATTATGGTTCAGTAACCCCGGTCAGAGAAGTGAACTTAAACTAACCGAATCATCTGACAATATCAGAGCTAATTATGAAAATACCGACTACTACGGATATTCCGCAGAGGTATACCTGGTGTCTGGCCGGAATTTGTTATTCATCTCTTGCCATTTTACCCTCCTTTTTAAGCTATGCGGAAAGTTATTTCAACCCGGCATTTTTATTAGAGAATGGCACATCCGTTGCTGATTTATCGCGCTTTGAGAGAGGTAATCATCAACCTGCGGGTGTGTATCGGGTGGATCTCTGGCGTAATGATGAGTTCATTGGTTCACAGGATATCGTATTTGAATCGACGACAGTAAATACAGGTGATAAATCAGGTGGGTTAATGCCTTGTTTTAACCAGGCACTCCTTGAACGAATTGGCCTTAATAGCAGTGCATTCCCCGAGTTAGCCCAGCAGCAAAATAATAAATGCATTAATTTACTGAAAGCTGTACCTGATGCCACAATTAACTTTGATTTTGCAGCGATGCGCCTGAACATCACTATTCCTCAGATAGCGTTGTTGAGTAGCGCTCACGGTTACATTCCGCCTGAAGAGTGGGATGAAGGTATTCCTGCTTTACTCCTGAATTATAATTTTACCGGTAACAGAGGTAATGGTAACGATAGCTATTTTTTTAGTGAACTCAGTGGGATTAATATTGGCCCGTGGCGTTTACGCAACAATGGTTCCTGGAACTATTTTCGCGGAAATGGATATCATTCAGAACAGTGGAATAATATTGGCACCTGGGTACAGCGCGCCATTATTCCGCTGAAAAGTGAACTGGTAATGGGAGACGGTAATACAGGGAGTGATATTTTCGATGGCGTCGGATTTCGAGGTGTACGGCTTTATTCTTCTGATAATATGTATCCAGATAGCCAGCAAGGGTTTGCCCCAACGGTACGTGGGATTGCCCGTACGGCGGCCCAGCTAACGATTCGGCAAAATGGTTTTATTATCTATCAAAGCTATGTTTCCCCCGGCGCTTTCGAAATTACAGATTTGCACCCGACATCTTCAAATGGCGATCTGGACGTCACCATCGATGAGCGCGATGGTAATCAGCAGAATTACACTATTCCGTATTCAACAGTGCCAATTTTACAACGCGAAGGGCGTTTCAAATTTGACCTGACGGCGGGCGATTTTCGTAGCGGTAATAGTCAGCAATCGTCGCCTTTCTTTTTTCAGGGCACGGCACTCGGCGGTTTACCACAGGAATTTACTGCCTACGGCGGGACGCAATTATCTGCAAATTACACCGCCTTTTTGTTAGGGCTGGGGCGCAACCTCGGGAACTGGGGCGCAGTGTCGCTGGATGTAACGCATGCGCGCAGTCAGTTAGCCGACGACAGTCGTCATGAGGGGGATTCCATTCGCTTCCTCTATGCGAAATCAATGAACACTTTCGGCACCAATTTTCAGTTAATGGGTTACCGCTATTCGACACAAGGTTTTTATACCCTTGATGATGTTGCGTATCGTCGAATGGAGGGGTACGAATATGATTACGATTATGACGGTGAGCATCGCGATGAACCGATAATCGTGAATTACCACAATTTACGCTTTAGTCGTAAAGACCGTTTGCAGTTAAATATTTCACAATCACTTAATGACTTTGGCTCGCTTTATATTTCTGGTACCCATCAAAAATACTGGAATACTTCGGATTCAGATACCTGGTATCAGGTGGGGTATACCAGCAGCTGGGTTGGCATCAGTTATTCACTCTCATTTTCGTGGAATGAATCTGTAGGGATCCCCGATAACGAACGTATTGTCGGACTTAATGTTTCAGTGCCTTTCAATGTTCTGACCAAACGTCGCTACACCCGGGAAAATGCGCTCGATCGCGCTTATGCCTCCTTTAACGCCAACCGTAACAGCAACGGGCAAAATAGCTGGCTGGCAGGCGTTGGAGGGACCTTACTGGAAGGCCACAACCTGAGTTATCACGTAAGCCAGGGCGATACCTCGAATAATGGGTACACGGGCAGCGCCACGGCAAACTGGCAGGCCGCTTACGGTACGCTGGGGGTCGGGTATAACTACGACCGCGATCAACATGACGTTAACTGGCAGCTGTCTGGCGGTGTGGTCGGGCATGAAAATGGTATAACGCTGAGCCAGCCTTTAGGGGATACCAATGTTTTGATTAAAGCGCCTGGCGCAGGCGGTGTACGCATTGAAAATCAAACTGGAATTTTAACCGACTGGCGCGGCTATGCGGTGATGCCGTATGCCACGGTTTATCGGTATAACCGTATCGCGCTTGATACCAATACGATGGGGAATTCCATTGATGTTGAAAAAAATATTAGCAGCGTTGTGCCGACGCAAGGCGCGTTGGTTCGTGCCAATTTTGATACCCGCATAGGCGTGCGGGCGCTCATTACCGTTACCCAGGGCGGAAAACCGGTGCCGTTTGGATCACTGGTACGGGAAAACAGTACCGGAATAACCAGTATGGTGGGTGATGACGGGCAAGTTTATTTAAGTGGTGCGCCATTGTCTGGTGAATTACTGGTTCAGTGGGGAGACGGCGCGAACTCACGTTGCATTGCGCACTATGTATTGCCGAAGCAAAGCTTACAGCAAGCCGTCACTGTTATTTCGGCAGTTTGCACACATCCTGGCTCATAAAGGAAATTATCAATGAAGATAATCTGCAGGTCATTATTGGCAATGGCATGTTTGTGGTTAACAAACATATCCTGGGCTACTGTTTGTGCAAATAGTACTGGCGTAGCAGAAGATGAACACTATGATCTCTCAAATGTCTTTAATAGCACCAATAACCAGCCAGGTCAGATTGTTGTTTTACCGGAAAAATCCGGCTGGGTAGGTGTGTCAGCAATTTGCCCACCCGGCACGCTGGTGAATTATACATACCGTAGTTATGTCACCAACTTTGTTGTTCAGGAAACTATCGATAATTATAAATATATGCAATTAAATGATTATCTATTAGGTGCGATGAGTCTGGTTGATAGCGTGATGGATATTCAGTTTCCCCCGCAAAATTATATCCGTATGGGAACAGATCCTAACGTTTCGCAAAACCTTCCGTTCGGGGTGATGGATTCTCGTTTGATATTTCGTTTAAAGGTTATTCGTCCTTTTATTAACATGGTGGAGATCCCCAGACAGGTGATGTTTACCGTGTATGTGACATCAACGCCTTACGATCCGTTGGTTACACCTGTTTATACCATTAGTTTTGGTGGCCGGGTTGAAGTACCGCAAAACTGCGAATTAAATGCCGGGCAAATTGTTGAATTTGATTTTGGTGATATCGGTGCATCGTTATTTAGTGCGGCAGGGCCGGGGAATCGACCTAATGGTGTCATGCCACAAACCAAGAATATTGCGATCAAATGTACGAATGTTGCTGCGCAGGCTTATTTAACAATGCGTCTGGAAGCCAGTGCCGTTTCTGGTCAGGCGATGGTGTCGGACAATCAGGATTTAGGTTTTATTGTCGCCGATCAGAACGATACGCCGATCACGCCTAACGATCTCAATAGCGTTATTCCTTTCCGTCTGGATGCAGCTGCGGCAGCCAATGTCACACTTCGCGCCTGGCCTATCAGTATTACTGGTCAAAAACCTGCCGAAGGACCGTTTAGCGCGCTGGGGTATTTACGCGTCGATTATCAATGAGGTACGGAGAATGAGAAGAGTAATCTTTAGCTGTTTCTGCGGGTTACTGTGGAGTTCCAGCGTATGGGCCACGGACCCTTTAGGAACGATTAATATCAATTTGCACGGTAACGTTGTTGATTTCTCCTGTACCGTAAATACAGCGGATGTTGATAAGACGGTAGATTTAGGAAGATGGCCCACGACACAATTGCTGGCCGCTGGCGATACCACGGCACTTGTTCCTTTTAGTCTGCGCCTGGAAGAATGTCCTCCGGGATCAGTCGCGATTTTATTTACGGGAACGCCGGCATCCGATGCCAACCTGCTGGCCCTGGACGATCCCGCAATGGCACAAACCGTCGCCATCGAATTACGCAAGAGCGATCGCTCCCGGCTTGCGCTGGGCGAGGCGAGCCCGACTGAGGAGGTAGATGCAAATGGCAATGTAACGCTAAACTTTTTTGCCAATTATCGAGCGTTAGCCAGCGGTGTCCAACCAGGTGTGGCGAAAGCGGATGCGATATTTATGATCAATTATAATTAATATTATATTAATTCATATAATTTGGCGTAGTCGATAAGTTCTACAATTGAATGCAAACCGAGTTTGCCATAAATATTAGATTTATGCGCACTAATTGTTTTATTGCTAAGTAATAGTTTGTCGGCAATTTCTTTATTAGATAATCCGCTAACCAGATAGCGTAATATAGTCACTTCACGATTAGATAGCACAGTAGCTGTTGAATTATTGGTGCTGCATTTATTACTTTTTATATAGTTGAGCGTTTCACTGGGGAAAAAAGTGTATCCAGAGAGAATCATCTGAACGGCATGAAAAATATCATTCTGATCATTGCATTTACTGACAAAACCGTTAGCACCCGCTTGTATCGCTCTGCCCGCATAAAAGCATTCTGATTTTGATGATAAAAATAATACCTTCACCGTACTCTGGATTTGTTTGATTCTTTTCAGGAAGGTAAAACCGTCTGTACCGGGCAAGTCTATATCCATAATGATTAAATCAACAGGACGGGTTCGGAGATAATCGATGGTTATGCGGTAATCATCCGTTTTCAGGACAATCTGCAATTCACTGTTTTTTTGCAACAGAACTTCAATGGACATTCTGATGATAGGATGGGTATCCATAATGATCACCGACGTTGGTTTCATAGTTATCAGTCTCATAGGATCGGACAATTTTCCGTTAGGGCGGGAAATTGTACTTTGATACATGAAAATACGGGTTTTCTTGATTCAGACGCGCAGCGGTGTACGTTTGTTTGCCGCTATAGCGAAATAAATCAGAAAATCAGACGCGGTCGTTCACTTGTTCAGCAACCAAATCAAAAGCCATTGACTCAGCAAGGGTTGACCGTATAATTCACGCGATTACACCGCATTGCGGTATCAACGCGCCCTTAGCTCAGTTGGATAGAGCAACGACCTTCTAAGTCGTGGGCCGCAGGTTCGAATCCTGCAGGGCGCGCCATTACAATTCAATCAGTTACGCCTTCTTTATATCCTCCATAATTCCAGAGTGGGACATATTTGGGACATTATCACCAAAAATGTCGTCTATTTTCCTCGCATGCTCTGTCAAATGATTAGGCGCAAGGTGAGCATACCTACGAACCATTTCTATGGACTCCCATCCGCCCATTTCCTGAAGCACTGATAATGGGACGCCTGACTGAATCAGCCAGCTTGCCCAGGTGTGTCTGAGGTCATGGAAACGGAAATCTTCAATTCCTGCACGACGACAAGCTGATAGCCATGATGTCTTGCTGTCGATGCGCATCTTCCTGACCGCAGGCGTTGATGTTCCATCTGCTCGCTTAGCCGCCTTGGTATGTACAAACACCCATTTGTGATGCTTGCCTATTTGATCACGCAACACTTTACAGGCGGTATCGTTCAGCGCCACACCAATGGCGCGGTTTGATTTGCTCTCTTCTGGATTCACCCAGGCAACTCGTCGCTGCATGTCGATTTGTTGCCATTCCAGATTTATGATGTTCGACTTTCTCAGACCAGTTGCCAGCGCAAACTTGACGACAGATTTCAGTGGTTCGGGGCACTCATCAATAAGGCGTTTTGCTTCCTCCTTTTCCAGCCATCTGACTCGCTTGTTTCTGACCGCTGGTATCTTGATGACAGGCGCTTTTTCCAGCCACTTCCAGTCGCGTTCTGCAGCACGGAGAATGGCCTTTATCATGGCAAGATGCTTTGCCTTTGTCTGAGTTGATACTGGCTTTGGTTCATAAACAGGCGGTTCTTTACCTTTCCTGATGGCGGCCTGAACTTTCTGTTTCCATATTTCTTTCGTCTTTCTGTTATGCATTCTGCTTACAGCAGAGTAAATCTTTGCCTCCGAGATATCTTTAAGCCTTATACCCTCAAAATGTTCAAGCCAGAACTCAATCCGGCTTTTATCTGAATCGAGAGATTTTTTATCAGCTTTTTCCTCAAGCCATCTTAGGCAGGCCTCTTCAAAAGTGACATCAGGTAAATCCCCTAGCTTTTCTACTCGCCAGAGTTCTGCTTTTCGCTTGTCGTGCAACTCCTGAGCTTGCCGCTTGTCCTTTGTGCCAAGAGATTCCTTAATTCGTTTCCCGCCCGGGAGCGAATACGAGGCATACCATATTTCATTTCTGCGGAAGAGTGACATTTTCTTTCCTCTGTTATGCCATCACCCGCGCTCACCTGGACAGTATGCAGCGGAGACTGAAGCGCCGCAATGCAGGCTTGCCGTGTTGTGAGGTAAGGAGATTTTGGCTTGGTTGGATCTTTACGTGTTGCCTGTAGGCGGCCTGTTCGTATCCAGTTGGTGGCGGTTGGTCTGGATATCTTAAGAAACTGACAGGCCTCATCGAGTGTGAGGCTGTATGATTCCATGGTTACCTCTGCTTTTTGAACGCATGTCACGTAACTTCTTAATGTGTTCTGCCGTTTCGATCTCTTCTGCTATCCGATCTGCATCAGCTTTATTCACAGGTTCAAAGTCATGATTAAAGCGGAACATGCTGGCGATACATGTTCTGCCTTTTCGGATGTAGTGAACTTTGTTGTGGGTAGAACGCAGGATTTTGCAGGGAGTGCCGTGGTGGTCGACGTACCAGGTGTTAGGAAAAATGATTCTGAACATTTTTACACCTCAGTTGGACGATGTTGAAATTTGCTGCTTTGAGGCCATCACAGTCCCCATTGTTTGTTCTTAAGTTCGATCTCCTCCTGGCAACTCGCACAAGTCCGACAACCCTGAACAGCCAGGCGTCTTCGCTCATCTATCGGATCGCCACACTCACAACAATGAGTTGCGGATACAGTCTGGTAGTTCAGACGACGCATTTTTATTGCTGTATTGCGCTGTAATTCTTCGATTTCTGATGCTGAATCAATGATGTCTGCCATCTTTCATTAATCCCTGAATTGTTGGTTAATACGCTTGAGGGTAAATGCGAATAATAAAAAAGGAGCCTGTAGCTCCCTGATGATTTTGCTTTTCATGTTCACCGTTCCTTAAAGACGCCGTTCAACATGCCGATCGCCAGGCTTAAATGAGTCGGTGTGAATCCCATCAGCGTTACCGTTTCGCGGTGCTTCTTTAGTACGCTACGGCAAATGTCATCGACGTTTTTATCCGGAAACTGCTGTCTGGCTTTTTTGATTTCAGAATTAGCCTGACGGGCAATGCTGCGAAGGGCGTTTTCTTGCTGAGGTGTCATTGAACAAGCCCCATGTCGGCAAGCATAAGCACACAGAATATGAAGCCCGCTGCCAGAAAAATGCATTCAGTGGTTGTCATACCTGGTCTCTCTCATCTGCTTCTGCTTTCGCCACCATCATTTCCAGCTTTTGTGAAAGGGATGTGGCTAACGTATGAAATTCTTCGTCTGTTTCTACTGGTATTGGCACAAACCTGACTCCAATTTGAGCAAGGCTATGTGCCATCTCAATACTCGTTCTTAACTCAACAGGAGATGCTTTGTGCATACCGTCTCCCGTTTATTATTTATCTTCTCAGCCAGCCGCTGTGCTTTCAGTGGATTTCTGATAACAGAAAGGCCGGGAAATACCCAGCCTCGCTTCGTAACGGAGTAGACGAAAGTGATCGTGCCTACGCGGATATTATCGTGAGGATGTTTCATCGCCATTGCTCCCCAAATACAAAACCAATTTCAGCCAGTGCCTCGTCCATTTTTTCGATGAACTCCGGCACCATCTCGTCAAAACTCGCTATATACTTTTCATTCCGCTCAATCACGACATAATGCAGGCCTTCACGCTTCATACGCGGGTCATAGTTGGCAAAGTACCAGGCATCTTTTCGCGTCACCCACATGCTGTACTGCACCTGGGCCATGTAAGCCGACTTTATGGCCTCGAAACCACCGAGCCGGAATTTCATGAAATCCCGGGAGGTAAACGGGCATTTCAGCTCAAGGCCATTGCCGTCACTGCATAAACCATCGGGAGAGCAGGCGGTGCGCATACTTTCGTCGCGATAGATGATCGGGGATTCAATAACATTTACGCCGGAAGTGAACTCAAACAGGGTTCTGGCGTCGTTCTCGTACTGTTTTCCCCAGGCCAGCGCTTTAGCGTTAACTTCCGGAGCCACACCGGTGCAAACCTCAGCTAGCAGGGTGTGGAAGTAGGACATTTTCATGTCAGGCCACTTCTTTCCTGATCGGGGCTTTGCTATCACGTTGTGAACTTCTGAAGCGGTGATGACGCCGAGCCGTAATTTGTGCCATGCATCATCCCCCTGTTCGACAGCTCTCACGTCGATCCCGGTACGCTGCAGGATAATGTCCGGTGTCATGCTGCCACCTTCTGCTCAGTGGCTTTCTGTTTCAGGAATCCAAGAGCTTTCACTGCTTCGGCCTGTGTCAGTTCTGACGATGCGCGAATGTCGCGGCGAAATATCTGGGAACAGAGCGGCAATAAGTCGTCATCCCATGTTTTATCCAGGGCGATCAGCAGAGTGTTAATCTCCTGCATGGTTTCATCGTTAACCGGAGTGATGTCGCGTTCCGGCTGACGTTCTGCAGTGTATGCAGTATTTTCGACAATGCGCTCGGCTTCATCCTTGTCATAGATACCAGCAAATCCGAAGGCCAGACGGGCACACTGAATCATGGCTTTATGCCGTAACATCCGTTTGGGATGCGACTGCCACGGTCCGGTGATTTCTCTGCCTTCGCGGGTTTTGAATGGTTCGCGGCGGCATTCATCCATCCACTCGGTAACGCAGATCGGATGATTGCGGTCTTTGCGGTAAATCCGGCATGTGCAGGATTCGTTGTCCTGTTCAAAGTCCATGCCGTCAAACTGCTGGTTTTCGTTGATGATGCGGGACCAGCCATCAACGCCCACCACCGGAACGATGCCGTTCTGCTTATCAGGGAAGGCGTAAATTTCTTTCGTCCACGGATTAAGGCCGTACTGGTTGGCGACGATCAACAATGCGATGAACTGCGCATCGCTGGCATCACCTTTAAATGCTGTCTGGCGAAGAGTGGTGATCAGTTCCTGTGGGTCGACAGAATCCATGCCGACACGTTCAGCCAGCTTCCCAGCCAGCGTTGCGAGTGCTGTACTCATCCGTTTTATACCTCTGAATCAATATCAACCTGATGGTGAGCAATGGTTTCAACCATGTACCGGATGTGTTCTGCCATGCGCTCCTGAAACTCAACATCGTCATCAAATGCACGGGTAATGGCTTTTTTGCTGGCCCCGCAGCGTTGTAAATGATCGATGCAGAGCGATTCAAACAAATGCTGGGGCAGGCCTTTTTCCATGTCGTCTGCCAGTTCTGCCTCTTTCTCTTCACGGGCGATCTGCTGGTAGTGACGCGCCCAGCTCTGAGCCTCAAGACGATCCTGAATGTAATAAGCATTCATGGCTGAACTCCTGAAAATGGCTGTGAAAATATCGCCCGCGAAATGCCAGGCTGATTAGGAAAACAGGAAAGGGGGGTTAGTGATTCAGGCCGTTACCGCGTCCGTCGAGAAAAACTTCCACGAGCAAATCACGGGTATAAGTGCGCTCGATGCCGCGATGCAGATAAAGCCGTCCGCGTAAATTAGCTGATGCAGTCCAGGTACCATCTTTGTGTTTGACCAGCATTCCTGGCATGACCGCACCTCGATTAACGGTCTGCGTTCCGTAATGTTGATGAACCATAAAAACTCCTGCCCGTAAGCTGGGCTGCTGAACATATAAAGACTTCTGCGCGTATTCAGGCGGTGGATGGCCGCCGGTTGTCATAACTAAGCCGCCTCGTTGAAGCGACTGAGGTATGAAGTGTTGAGTTGATTTCAGCTGGTCACACCGACGTTCACGCGTCCGCTTCACCCCTCGCACTCCCCGGAGCCTGCTGAAATTCAAGCTGCGGATCTAAGCGGTCATCGCAACGGTGAATCAGGTGATTGCCGTATCGTTGTGTTGTTGCGACATGGTGATAATAGCTATTGCTATTGATGATATCAATACTTATTGCTATTGCTAGATGTGTTTTGATATTAAATATTTGATAGCAAAAAGAATTAATTTTGTGACTTGCATCGCATAGCGATAACTGAAGCGGGGGTGTGGTGGTTTTTTGAACGGTGTGTGTGATGAGGGGAGGCAAAAGAAAACCCGGCACGGTGGCCGGGACGTTTTATTTCAAAGAAAAATTATGACTAGCGTATCTTGGAAGAAATTCATATAGTGTTAATGTCTTAACGCCGTGAGAAGCAGCAGCATCCGGGATCATTATTCTTTTTTTAGGTTTGCCACCGGATGGTTTCTCATGGGTAATAATAGTATATCCATGTGTCATCGCATGGGCTATTAAAAAAGCATCTGCTTTTTCATGGCTTGCAAAATCAAACTTTGCCTTTTCGGTAACATCTAATTTAGTTGACCAATTTATTAACTTTGCATAATTTTCTATTGAACTATGCTCATCTTCGAAGAATGATGATGGTAACTCTTCTTTAATCCATTTACACAATGGATCATCTTTTGCACATAGTTCTTTTTTTACAGCATTAATGCTATAAATCAGACCATTAATGTGTAAAGCGAGAAGAAAATCCCAAAATATTTTGCAATAATTGAAGTTATATGCAAAGTTTTTTGCCTCTATGAAGACATTACTATCAATTAAGAATTTTCCATTATGAATCATAGAGATTCTCGTTTTTTATAAAATTCAACAACTGTATCTGCTTTTACATTTAGCAGTACGCCTGCTTCCCTTAATGGTAATTGTTGAGACATTGCTTTGGAAATTATTATATTCGTAAGTTTTGGACTGTTACGAACAGGTAATGTGTTAAAGAAAGAACCACCATTAGATTCTTTTTTGGGCTTATTGTAAGCTTGATCTTTAATTATCTCCAAAGTGTTTCTTTCTATCAAATCTAATTGTAACGCTTTGATTGCACAAGCGAAATCACTAACCTTAAATAACTTAGAAACCTCTTTTACTCGATAATAATTATTATCGCTGGATGCATTAAGCCAGAAAGATTTGAAGAGATTATCAGGCATTAAGATTTCAGCAGCAACTTTATTACAAAAAGATTCTATGTTTTTTTCTGTGTCCCACCCAGAGACTCCATCGACTCCAAGCCAAAGATGAGCCACCTCATGAAATAATGTAAATACCTGCGCAGATAACGCGTCCGAGCTATTTACAAAAATGATCGGAGCAACGCTATCAGATATACAGAAACCACGAAACTCTCGCGTGTCAAGTTTTCTTTTATTATTATTACCCACAACACCATTCTTGAAAACTAATACGCCAGTGTCTTCTATTAATTTTGCCACTTTAGAAAAATAGCTCTCAAAAGTGACATTTTTTATCTCTTTTTGTATATCAAAATGTATTGTGTTTGCTATGTCTGTAGCAACAACCTTATAATTTAATTTTCTATTAAATTTAAATTTACCAATAAAATCGAGTGGATCATCATTACCATTTTCTCTTAAATAGTCTTTGTACCACTCAAGTTTATATTCTATATCATAGTAAACATCAAAAAAATCTTTTCCTAACTCACGGCTATTTATAGCTTGCCTTAAGTCAGGGATCTTGGGTTTGGCTGGAGTTGGTGGCGTTTCAAGAAATAAAAAACCGAAAGGGATTCCTCCAATTTTTGCCAGTTTTTCTGCTGCGGATTTACTTACCACTCCGTTAAGAAATTTATTAATCTTTTTGGGCATGACTTGGTCAGCAAGAGTTTCGATAGAAACTCCTTGAGAATTTGCTATCCAATCAATCATCTTCCTAGACAATTGAAATTCAACCGCTGCCATGTTATCACCTAGTTAAAAAAAACTATTATTCAACAATTATTGTTGTGCACCTGATAGCTAACGTCAAGCCTAATTTATTGCCTTACTACAGTAAGCTGAAAAGCGAAGTGCATAATTTTGTTCTGATTTCTACCCATGCTTTCTATATGTCTGCGGCATGCTCCCGATGACTTTCCCGAAGATGAACACGCGGTTCATCTCGTCTTTCTCGATCGGGTCCCACGGTGAGTAGCTCTTGTTATCAGAGATAACCAGCAGCTTATCCTTCATCATTTGCAGGCGTTTTACATGGGCGGTGTCGTCATACAGAAACGCATAGATACCATCACCGTCGAAAGATTTAACCGTGATATCAACGAACAGCAGATCACCTGGTTCGATCGTTCCTGACATGCTGTCACCACGCACGTTAATGATGCGGATATTTTCCGCCTTCCTGCCATCGAACATGTGACGAGCATCGTCAAACGAGTATTCAACCGAGCGTAGAACTTCTACAAACTCACGGTTGATTACACCCGGCCCGGCACTGACTTCTATATCAAGAACGTCAATTTTGAAGTATTTGGAATGGCTGACAGCAGGCTTCCCTGATTGTTGACCGTCATTTCTCATCGGGCCTATGCCTGAAGAGAGCCATTCTGTTCGAACACCCAATGCATTAGCTATTTCAACAATTTTTGTTGAGCCGCGCGCGTTGCCGCTTGTCAGTCTCCAGATTGTGGGTTGAGCTACGCCAGACGCCTTTGCAAGAGCGCCTTGAGACATTCCAGATTGTTCCATCGCTAGATTTAAGCGATCAGCAAGAGTTTCTTTTTTCATAAGTTTTAATTTATACGCTTGCGTATTGATGGTCAAAACACGTTTTGCTATTGCTTGGATTAATACGCATTGCTATTATTCATTCATTGCAATACCAATAGGAATTGATAATGACAAATCAAACCATTCAACTCGCAATCAGTATTACAGGCAGTCAAAAACGACTGGCAGATCTATGCGGTGTAGCCCAACCCACAGTTTGGCGTTGGCTACACGGTGGCGGAATTGATGCCCGCTATGTAATGAAAATTGTCTCAGCCACTGGTGGAAAGATTAAACCAGCAGATATTCGTCCCGACCTCGCACCATTGTTTAACGCGAGTAATTCTGCCGCCTAAACTGCGGCGTTAACTGATAAGGCAATGACTATGCAACCACTTACATACCAACAGACTAGCGGATTTAGCCCGACTGCGGTGATAAATCGTTCTCAAACAAAACAGGTGGCAGGCCACGAAAAAATCCGTGATGCCGTCCGCGCCTGGTCGGCTGTAGATAATCAGGATGTCGTTGCCACACTCATTGTGAATGAGTATCGGGAGCAGGGCGGCGGCACCATCGATTTCCCTGATGATGTCAGCCGTGCACGCCAGAAGCTGTTCCGCTTCCTCGATAACAAATTCGATTCTGAAAAATACCGAAATAACGTGCGTGAACTGACCCCGGCAATTCTGGCGGTACTACCGCTGGAATATCGCGGTTACCTGGTTGAGCAGGATAGCTTCATGGCTAGGTTGGCTGAAATGGAAAAGGAACTCAGTGAGGCAAAACAGGCTGTCATTCTCAACGCACCACGCCACCAGAAACTGAAGGAAATTAGTGAAGGTATTGTATCGATGTTTCGTGTGGACCCAGATCTGGCTGGTCCATTGATGGCGATGGTTACTACCATGCTGGGGGCGATATGACAGGTTCAGAAATGGCGAAAGCCGGTCTGCTGGAACAGAACCGACTTTCAGGTGCAAATCGTAACACACTCATTGCGGGAGGAATTATGGCAAACACTGCTGAGATATTCAATTTTCCAGTGCCGGATGCGGCACAAAAGGAGCCGCGCGTGGCAGATCTCGATGATGGTTATACGCGCATTGCAAATGAGTTGCTGGAAGCTGTGATGCTGGCCGGATTAACACAGCACCAGCTTCTGGTCTTCCTGGCTGTCATGCGCAAAACATATGGCTTTAATAAAAAACTGGATTGGGTGAGCAACGAGCAACTGTCCGGATTGACCGGGATATTACCGCACAAGTGTTCTGCTGCAAAAAGTGTTCTGGTAAAGCGTGGGATTTTGATTCAGAGCGGGCGGAATATCGGTATTAATAATGTGGTCAGTGAATGGTCAACATTACCCGAATCAGGTAAGAAAAATAAAGTTTACCTGAAAGAGGTAAATTTACCTGAATCAGGTAAGAAAAGTTTACCCAAATCAGGTAAAGGCGTTTACCCGAATCAGGTAAACACAAAAGACAAACTAACAAAAGACAATATAAAACCTTTTTCGTCCGAGAATTCTGGCGAATCCTCTGACCAACCAGAAAACGATCTTCCTGTGGTGAAACCAGATGCTGCAATTCAGAGCGGCAGCAAGTGGGGGACAGCAGAAGACCTGACCGCCGCAGAGTGGATGTTTGACATGGTGAAGACCATCGCACCATCAGCCAGAAAACCGAATTTTGCAGGGTGGGCTAACGATATCCGCCTGATGCGTGAACGTGACGGACGTAACCACCGCGACATGTGCGTGCTTTTCCGCTGGGCATGCCAGGACAACTTCTGGTCCGGTAACGTGCTAAGTCCGGCCAAACTCCGCGACAAGTGGACCCAACTCGAAATCAACCGTAACAAGCAACAGGCAGGCATGATAGCCAGCAAACCAAAACTCGACCTGACAAACACTGACTGGATTTACGGGGTGGATTTATGAAAAACATCGCCGCACAGATGGTTAACTTTGACCGTGAGCAGATGCGTCGGATCGCCAACAACATGCCGGAACAGTACGACGAAAAGCCGCAGGTACAGCAGGTAGCGCAGATCATCAACGGTGTGTTCAGCCAGTTACTGGCAACTTTCCCGGCGAGCCTGGCTAACCGTGACCAGAATGAACTGAACGAAATCCGCCGCCAGTGGGTGCTGGCTTTTCGGGAAAACGGGATCACCACAATGGAACAGGTTAACGCTGGAATGCGCGTAGCCCGTCGGCAGAATCGACCATTCCTGCCATCACCCGGGCAGTTTGTCGCCTGGTGCCGGGAAGAAGCATCCGTTAACGCCGGGCTGCCAAACGCCAGCGAGCTGGTTGATATGGTTTACGAGTATTGCCGGAAGCGTGGCCTTTATCCGGATGCAGAGTCTTATCCATGGAAATCAAACGCGCACTACTGGTTGGTTACCAACCTGTATCAGAACATGCGGGCCAATGCGCTGACTGATGCGGAATTACGGCGCAAGGCTGCCGATGAACTGACTTGTATGACCGCGCGAATTAATCGTGGTGAGGCGATACCTGAACCAGTAAAACAACTTCCTGTCATGGGCGGTAGACCACTTAACCGGGCTCAGGCTCTGGCGAAGATCGCAGAAATCAAAGCTAAGTTCGGACTGAAAGGAGCCAGTGTATGACAGGCAAAGAGGCAATTCTTCACTACCTGAAAACGCACCGGACTTTCTGCGCGCCGGATGTAGCTGCGGCAACAGGCGTGACTGTAACCAGCATCAATCAGGCAGCAGCCAAAATGGCACGGGCAGGAATCCTGGTCGTTGATCGCAAGGTCTGGCGAACGGTGTATTACCGGTTCGCTACCAGGGAGGAGCGGGAAGGAAAGGTGAGCACGAACCTGATTTTCAAGGAGTGTCGCCAGAGTGCCGTGATGAAACGGGTATTGATGTTTTGGGGGAGGGGAGGGGTATAAGCGAAACGTTATGAGTGTGTGGGTATTCGTGCCATTGCGATGTGGTAGAGAGTGCTGAGGGCGTCATGGTTGTGTTGCGAAAACTACGTTGCACTTGAGCAGGATCTTGCAGAATTTGAGCGCGAGTTCCGTGTTGCTGATGCGACTATACCCTCGATGTAGAGGAACTTAATTAGCTGATTGTAATTCAATATGCCTACTAAGACCGGTTGGGTATGAACTAGTAAAGGCTGCAAAATCCTATAGAGTGTTAACGCAACCAAAAACGTTAAGCACGGAGAAAAAAATATGGATCCTAAATTACTGTATGCCACGTTTAAACGAAATGACGCACCAGCTTGGCGCTGCCCGAACTGTATGAATGAAACACTGGAGATTGTCGCTGATAGTTTTGTAGAAACTGATTCAAGCGCAACAACTCAGTTTAGAGATGAAGTATGGTTTGATGAGGAAATGTCGGGAGGAGTATTCAGTTGCGTGCTGCGCTGTACCCGCCAAGCCTGCCAGGAGAAGGTTGCTTTGTCTGGGCAGGTTGTTGCTGTAGAATGCTTCAATGACGAAATGACGGAGCGTTGGTATGTTTCTGGTTTCCGTCCTAAGTATTTCTATCCACCACTTCCTCTATTCCTGTTTCCTGAAAAGTGCCCTGAAGATATAGCTGATCTCTTGGCGGAAGTATCAGCTCTGATCCCCTCGCACCCAGCTTCAGCGGTGAACACCATGAGAACCATACTGGAGATGATGCTTGATAGTCTTGATGTACCAAGAGAGAAAACAGTTAAAGGCAAGATAATACGTCTTTCTACGCATGAAAGAATCACAAATTATTCAGATAAACTGGGACCAAATAAAGATGCATTCATGGCGTTAAAGTGGTTGGGGAATCACGGCAGTCATGGAGGGATTAAAGTCACAAGGTCCTCTATTAATGATGCCTGCATTCTCATTGGTCATTTGATTGACTTCTTATTCTTAGAAAGCCCGGATGTAACTATTCATATTGAACGGATAAACAACGTGTATGCACCCAAAAAGGAGTAAAACGTAACGCCATGTCGAAGCGGAATATTGCCGCTAAAACACAAGAAGAGCGCGAGAAGGTTAACGTTGACCTTGCTGTCTCCTGAGTTACCTACAAAGAGCGCCTTAATATACCGGTTATTGCCGAAGCGGTGATGCGTGAGCAGCCTGAGCATTTGCGGGACTATTTTTTGGAGCGGCCACGACATTACCGCGAGCAGAGCATCGCGCTGCCCAAGGCATCCGCTCCTCGACATCTTAAGCAGGAAGGTGAAAAATGATAAGTGCAGAAGGACTGCAGCGGTTACTTAATTTATCGGAGCCTCCATCTGATGAACTGATTGATGTTTATCTTCAATTCTGCATGATTTTTCCTAGGGTCGAGCAAAGTTTTTTTGGTGGCTTTGCTAAGGGGGAAGACAGTTTAAATTATGCGCGAACGTTACTTGACGCCGGGATAAAGGTGCCCAACGAACTTTTTCACGATTTTAAGCAGAGATACATTTTGAATGGGGATGCGCAGGAAAGACTTGACGCCCTCTGTGTCGGTCGAGAGAGAGATAGGCGGGGAATAGTTAATGGACTTCAAAATGACGCAGCAACAGATCTAAACACCATGTCTACAGTATTAAAGATAGTTATAAGGATAAGAAATAACCTTTTCCACGGAAATAAAGACGCTTATCTTTTTGTTGATTCTCAAGAGCAAGCGCAACTATTGAGGTGGTGCGTGAGATTTCTCCAAGGATTATTAAATTAATCTACCTTTGATTTTCCATAATCAACCAGCAATAATAATGTCACCGGAGCCTGAACAACATCGGTGACTTCTGCGCTAAACGGGGACGTTTATGCGCACATACAATCTAAACTCTCTTTTGCTGTCACAGATGCAGAAATGCACCTGCGATTTTTTGCATCCAGCGTTTGACCTCTGCGGAGGTGAATCGTGAACCTCCTACAAGATGGCATCAAATTGCATCGTGGTAACTTCACCGCTATCGGTCAGCAGATCCAGCCTTATCTGGAGGACGGCAAATGCTTTCGCATGGTGCTTAAACCGTGGCGCGAGAGACGCAGTCTTTCCCAGAATGCACTCAGCCACATGTGGTACAGCGAAATCAGTGAATACCTCATCAGCAGGGGTAAAACGTTCGCCACTCCACCTTGGGTAAAAGATGCTCTCAAACACACTTATCTCGGTTATGAAACCAAAGAACTGGTTGATGTCGTAACCGGTGAAATCACCACCATTCAGTCATTACGTCATACCTCCGATCTCGATACCGGAGAGATGTATGTCTTCCTGTGTAAGGTTGAAGCCTGGGCGATGAATATTGGCTGCCACCTGACTATTCCGCAGAGCTGCGAGTTCCAGCTGCTCCGCGACAAGCAGGAGGCGTAATGGCTACACCGCTTATTCGTGTCATGAACGGACACATCTACAGAGTATCTAATCGTCGTAAGCGTAAGCCTGAGCTGAAGCCATCCGAAATACCAACACTGCTCGGATATACCGCTAGCCTGGTTGATAAAAAATGGTTGCGACTGGCAGCAAGGAGGAATCATGGCTGATTTGAGAAAAGCAGCGCGTGGTCGGGAATGCCAGGTAAGAATCCCTGGCGTATGTAATGGCAATTCTGAGACGTCTGTACTGGCACATATCCGGCTGGCTGGATTGTGCGGTACCGGTATCAAACCGCCAGACCTGATTGCCACCATTGCATGTTCTGCCTGCCACGACGAAATCGACCGCCGCACGCATTTTGTTGACGCTGGATATGCAAAAGAATGCGCGCTGGAAGGTATGGCGAGAACGCAGGTTATCTGGCTGAAAGAGGGGGTAATTAAGGCGTGAATACTTACCACATCACACTACCCTGGCCGCCGAGCAATAACCGCTACTACCGCCATAATCGAGGGCGCACGCACATCAGCGCAGAAGGGCAGGCATACCGCGATAACGTCGCCCGAATCATTAAAGGCTCAATGCTGGATATCGGTCTGGCTATGCCTGTGAAAATCCGCATTGAGTGCCACATGCCGGATCGCCGTCGCCGTGACCTGGATAATCTGCAAAAAGCCGCTTTTGACGCACTCACTAAAGCAGGTTTCTGGCTGGATGATGAGCTGGTCGTTGATTACCGCGTTGTGAAGATGCCTGTTACCAAAGGTGGGAAGCTGGAACTGACCATCACTGAACTGGGAGATGAATGATGTTTGAGTCTTATATGGCAGAACTTCTTCGCCACCGCTGGATGCGCCTGCGCTTATATCGTTTCCCCAGTTCTGTTTTGACCGATTACCGAATACTGAGGAATTACGCCAAAACCCTGACAGGAGCAGGAGTATGAAGTCAGAGATAACAATCAACTAATACTGTTTTATTGATTTTTGCTTGTAATTGGCGTTCTGGTCTGATTTTTGTGGAGTAAGTTGATGCGTGATATTCAGATGGTTCTTGAGCGTTGGGGAGCGTGGGCGGCTAATAATCATGAAGATGTGACCTGGTCGTCCATTGCCGCCGGTTTTAAGGGATTAATTACTTCAAAAGTAAAATCTCGCCCGCAATGTTGTGACGATGACGCTATGATCATTTGCGGGTGCATGGCCCGTCTGAAAAAGAACAACAGCGATTTGCACGATTTATTAGTAGATTATTATGTAGTCGGTATGACATTCATGTCACTGGCAGGTAAGCATTGCTGCTCTGATGGTTATATCGGGAAAAGGTTACAGAAGGCTGAGGGCATAATTGAAGGGATGTTAATGGCATTAGATATCCGGTTAGAGATGGATATCGTTGTTAATAACTCTAATTAATATGCCAATTGTTTACTAAAAATTATTAAAAATGGGGCGTTGAGACGCCCCCAAAAATAAAGGGTAATATATAACAGAAGGTTTATATAGTTAGAAGCAAGGTTGTGCTTCTAAAGGAAGTGGCTTGAGGGAGCCACTTATATGTTGGGGAGGCAATGCCTCCCGCAACATATCTTTTTCGTAATCAGATTAGAACTGGTAAACCAGACCTACAGCAACGATGTCATCAGTGCTTACACCGAGTGCTTTAGTGAAGTCATTTTTGTCAAGCAGGTTGATTTTGTAATCAACGAAAGTAGACATATTTTTGTTGAAGTAATAGGTTGCACCTACATCAACATATTTGACTAAGTCCTGATCGCCCCATACTCCAAGATCCTTACCTTTAGATTGCAGGTAAGCAACGGACGGACGCAGACCGAAATCGAACTGATATTGTGCAACAGCTTCGAAGTTTTGGGCTTTATTAGCAACGAAGTGATCAGCAAATACAGTCATATTCTGGGTTTCAGAATAGGTAGTGGCCAGGTAAATGTTGTTAGCGTCATATTTCAGACCTGCGGCCCAAACTTCTGCATTTTTACCGGAAGCAAATACTTCAGGAAGAACTTTCCCTGCATTAACTTGAGTGTCGGTACGATCAGATTTTGCATAAGTTGCACCGATACCGAATCCTTCGTATTCATAGGTAGCAGAGAAACCGAAGCCATCACCGTTACCTTCGGTGTAGTTATCGAAATCGCTACGATCGTTTTTGCCTTGGTACTGAGCAGCAAAGTTCAGACCATCAACCAGGCCAAAGAAGTCGTTGTTACGATAGGTTGCAACACCAGTGGTGCGACCAGTCATGAACACATCTGTTTGGGTCCAGGTATCGCCACCGAATTCTGGCAGAACGTCAGTCCACGCACCGATGTCGTATGCTACACCGTAGTTACGGCCGTAATCGATTGAGCCGTAGTCACCGAATTTCAGGCCTGCAAATGCAAGACGGGTTTTGTCTTTGGAGGAACCTTGAGATTCAGCGCGGTTGCCTTTGAATTCATATTCCCACTGACCGAAACCAGTCAGTTGATCGTTGATTTGGGTTTCACCTTTGAAGCCAAGACGGGCATAAGTAGTATCACCATCATCTGCATCATTAGAGGAGAAGTAGTGCTTAGCATTAACTTTCCCGTACAGATCCAGCTTGTTACTGTCTTTATTATAAATTTCAGCTGCCTGAGCAGACATCGCCATCAGTACTGATGCAGCTACAGCAGAAATTGCCACTGTTAATTTTTTCATCGTGAGCCCTTTTTTTTGAACTATTATTAAAAAATGATGTCACTGCGCGATAAATATTCATCTAATCAATGTGATTATTTCAAGATGTAAGTTTTAGTTTCTCATTTAATTTGTGAAGTAGATCTCTATTTTTATCTGAACTTTTTCTATCGAAACCTATTTATGGCTCTTATTTGAACAAAAATAAACCTATTAGCTAATTTATATTAATGGCTGTTATTTATGGGGGTTCTATAATTCGGCAGTTTAATTTAAATCAACTAAAAATAACGTCTGAAATTATTTATTGGTTATTTGTTGAGGTTTTCTTATGTATTTGTGGTGGAGTTTTGAACACTCGGTAGCATTCTCATAAATATCATTCAGTGGTTTACGTACGTAAAAAATTGGTTATGCTGTTAAGAGTGGTTACTTCGTCACACAGCTTAAACCCGCCGTCGAGCTGGTTTTTCCATTTTTTGAGTCTCGATATTAGCTGATAACTCAATACCTGAGTTATTCACTGACTCCGAGTCTGTTACGTTTCTGCTTTTTTGCGATACGTTGTATTCCCTCAATTTACACCCGCTTTGTCTGCGAGGTGGGGTTATGAAATCCATGGATAAGTTAACAACGGGTGTCGCCTATGGCACCTCAGCAGGTAGTGCCGGTTACTGGTTTTTACAGCTGCTCGATAAAGTCACGCCCTCACAGTGGGCAGCAATAGGTGTGCTGGGTAGCCTGGTATTTGGCCTGCTGACGTACCTGACAAACCTTTATTTCAAGATTAAAGAAGATAAGCGCAAGGCTGCGAGAGGTGAATAATGCCTCCATCATTACGAAAAGCCGTTGCTGCTGCTATTGGTGGCGGAGCAATTGCTATAGCATCAGTGTTAATCACTGGCCCAAGTGGTAACGATGGTCTGGAAGGTGTCAGCTACATACCATACAAAGATATTGTTGGTGTATGGACTGTATGTCACGGGCATACAGGAAAAGACATCATGCTCGGTAAAACGTATACCAAAGCAGAATGCAAAGCCCTCCTGAATAAAGACCTTGCCACGGTCGCCAGACAAATTAACCCGTACATAAAAGTTGATATACCGGAAACAACGCGCGGCGCTCTTTACTTGTTCGTTTACAACGTGGGCGCTGGCAATTTCAGAACATCGACGCTTCTTCGCAAAATAAACCAGGGCGATATCAAAGGCGCATGTGATCAGCTACGTCGCTGGACATATGCTGGCGGTAAGCAATGGAAAGGTCTCATGACTCGTCGTGAGATTGAGCGTGAAATCTGTTTGTGGGGTCAGCAATGAACAGAGTAACCGCGATTATCTCCGCTCTGGTTATCTGCATCATCGTTTGCCTGTCATGGGCTGTTAATCATTACCGTGATAACGCCATTACCTACAAAGCCCAGCGCGACAAAAATGCCAGAGAACTGAAGCTGGCGAACGCGGCAATTACTGACATGCAGATGCGTCAGCGTGATGTTGCTGCGCTCGATGCAAAATACACGAAGGAGTTAGCTGATGCGAAAGCTGAAAATGATGCTCTGCGTGATGATGTTGCCGCTGGTCGTCGTCGGTTGCACATCAAAGCAGTCTGTCAGTCAGTGCGTGAAGCCACCACCGCCTCCGGCGTGGATAATGCAGCCTCCCCCCGACTGGCAGACACCGCTGAACGGGATTATTTCACCCTCAGAGAGAGGCTGATCACTATGCAAAAACAACTGGAAGGAACCCAGAAGTATATTAATGAGCAGTGCAGATAGAGCTGCCCATATCGATGGGCAACTCATGCAATTATTGTGAGCAATACACACGCGCTTCCAGCGGAGTATAAATGCCTAAAGTAATAAAACCGAGAAATCCATTTACGAATGTTTGCTGGGTTTCTGTTTTAACAACATTTTCTGCGCCGCCACAAATTTTGGCTGCATCAACAGTTTTCTCCTGTCCAATTCCCGAAACGAAGAAGTGATGGGTGATGGTTTCCTTTGGTGTTACTGCTGTCGGTTTGTTTCCAACAGTAAACGTCTGTTGAGCACATCCTGTAATAAGCATTGCCAGAGCGGCAGAAAACAACATTTTTTTCATCTTATTATCCTGCATTGTTAAAAACGGCAGAATCCTATGTGACAACAATTAAACGATAGTTAAATGGATTGATGAAAATTAAAACTATATAGGTGTACGCTCAGACTATTGGAGGAAGTTGGGGACACTCAGAATCCTGTGGAATGAAATAAACCGGTCTATCCGTCTATTACCCTTTTAGCTGCGCTGTATCGTCGCCGTATTCCCGCATTAACCATGACCGTAGCCCGACGGGGAATTCCTTCTGCGTGAGTGTGCGGGAATAATCAAAAACGATGCACACCGGGTTTTACTGTGCTGACAGACGCAGGGTTACCCTCATAGTCGCTTTTCCGGTGCGATGGTGGAAGAAACCGGGATGTTCATCCATCATCACTTTGGATTGATGTATATGCTCTCTTTTCTGACGTTAGTCTCCGACGGCAGGCTTCAATGACCCAGGCTGAGAAATTCCCAGACCCTTTTTGCTCAAGAGCGATGTTAATTTGTTCAATCATTTGGTTAGGAAAGCGGATGTTGCGGGTTGTTGTTCTGCGGGTTCTGTTCTTCGTTGACATGAGGTTGCCCCGTATTCAGTGTCGCTGATTTGTATTGTCTGAAGTTGTTTTTACGTTAAGTTGATGCAGATCAATTAATACGATACCTGCGTCATAATTGATTATTTGACGTGGTTTGATGGCGTAGATGCACGTTGTGACATGTAGATGATAATTATTATCATTTTTCGGGTCCTTTCCGGCGATCCGACAGGTTACGGGGCGGCGACCTCGCGGGTTTTCGCTATTTATGAAAATTTTCCGGTTTAAGGCGTTTCCGTTCTTCTTCGTCGTAACTTAATGTTTTTATTTAAAATACCCCCTGAAAAGAAAGGAAACGACAGGTGCTGAAAACGGGCTTTTTGGCCTCTGTCGTTTCCTTTCTCTGTTTTTGGCCGTGGAATGAACAATGGAAGTCAACAAAAAGCAGCTGGCTGACATTTTCGGTGCGAGTATCCGTACCATTCAGAACTGGCAGGAACAGGGAATGCCCGTTCTGCGAGGCGGTGGCAAGGGTAATGAGGTGCTTTATGACTCTGCCGCCGTTATAAAATGGTATGCCGAAAGGGATGCTGAAATTGAGAACGAAAAGCTGCGCCGGGAGGTTGAAGAACTGCGGCAGGCCAGCGAGGCAGATCTCCAGCCAGGGACTATTGAGTACGAACGCCATCGACTTACGCGTGCGCAGGCCGACGCACAGGAACTGAAGAATGCCAGAGACTCCGCTGAAGTGGTGGAAACCGCATTCTGTACTTTCGTGCTGTCGCGGATCGCAGGTGAAATTGCCAGTATTCTCGACGGGATCCCCCTGTCGGTGCAGCGGCGTTTTCCGGAACTGGAAAACCGACATGTTGATTTCCTGAAACGGGATATCATCAAAGCCATGAACAAAGCAGCCGCGCTGGATGAACTGATACCGGGGTTGCTGAGTGAATATATCGAACAGTCAGGTTAACAGGCTGCGGCATTTTGTCCGCGCCGGGCTTCGCTCACTGTTCCGGCCGGAGCCACAGACCGCCGTTGAATGGGCGGATGCCAATTACTATCTCCCGAAAGAATCCGCATACCAGGAAGGGCGCTGGGAAACACTGCCCTTTCAGCGGGCCATCATGAATGCGATGGGCAGTGACTACGTCCGCGAGGTGAATGTGGTGAAGTCTGCCCGTGTTGGTTATTCCAAAATGCTGCTGGGTGTTTATGCCTACTTCATAGAGCATAAGCAGCGCAACACCCTTATCTGGTTGCCGACGGATGGTGATGCCGAGAACTTTATGAAAACCCACGTTGAGCCGACCATCCGCGATATTCCGTCGCTGCTGGCGCTGGCTCCGTGGTATGGCAAAAAGCACCGGGATAACACGCTCACCATGAAGCGTTTTTCCAATGGTCGTGGCTTCTGGTGCCTGGGCGGTAAAGCGGCAAAAAACTACCGTGAAAAGTCGGTGGATGTGGCGGGTTATGATGAACTTGCTGCCTTTGATGAGGATATTGAACAGGAAGGCTCTCCGACGTTCCTGGGCGATAAGCGTATTGAAGGCTCGGTCTGGCCAAAGTCCATCCGTGGCTCCACGCCCAAAGTGAGAGGCACATGCCAGATTGAGCGTGCAGCCAGTGAATCCCCGCATTTTATGCGTTTTCATGTTGCCTGCCCGCACTGCGGGGAGGAGCAGTACCTTAAATTTGGCGATAAAGAGACGCCGTTTGGCCTCAAATGGACGCCGGATGACCCCTCCAGCGTGTTTTATCTCTGCGAGCATAATGCCTGCGTCATCCGTCAGCAGGAGCTGGACTTCACTGATGCCCGTTATATCTGCGAAAAGACCGGGATCTGGACCCGTGATGGCATTCTCTGGTTTTCGTCATCCGGTGAAGAGATTGAACCGCCTGACAGTGTGACCTTTCACATCTGGACAGCGTACAGCCCGTTCACCACCTGGGTGCAGATTGTCAAAGACTGGATGAAGACGAAAGGGGATACGGGAAAACGTAAAACCTTCGTGAACACCACGCTCGGTGAGACGTGGGAAGCGAAAATCGGCGAACGTCCGGATGCTGAAGTGATGGCAGAGCGGAAAGAGCATTATTCAGCGCCCGTTCCTGACCGTGTGGCTTACCTGACCGCCGGTATCGACTCCCAGCTGGACCGCTACGAAATGCGCGTATGGGGATGGGGGCCGGGTGAGGAAAGCTGGCTGATTGACCGGCAGATTATTATGGGCCGCCACGACGATGAACAGACGCTGCTGCGTGTGGATGAGGCCATCAATAAAACCTATACCCGCCGGAATGGTGCAGAAATGTCGGTATCCCGTATCTGCTGGGATACTGGCGGGATTGACCCGACCATTGTGTATGAACGCTCGAAAAAACATGGGCTGTTCCGGGTGATCCCCATTAAAGGGGCATCCGTCTACGGAAAGCCGGTGGCCAGCATGCCACGTAAGCGAAACAAAAACGGGGTTTACCTTACCGAAATTGGTACGGATACCGCGAAAGAGCAGATTTATAACCGCTTCACACTGACGCCGGAAGGGGATGAACCGCTTCCCGGTGCCGTTCACTTCCCGAATAACCCGGATATTTTTGATCTTACCGAAGCGCAGCAGCTGACTGCTGAAGAGCAGGTCGAAAAATGGGTGGATGGCAGGAAAAAAATACTGTGGGACAGCAAAAAGCGACGCAATGAGGCACTCGACTGCTTCGTTTATGCGCTGGCGGCGCTGCGCATCAGTATTTCCCGCTGGCAGCTGGATCTCAGTGCACTGCTGGCGAGCCTGCAGGAAGAGGATGGTGCAGCAACCAACAAGAAAACACTGGCAGATTACGCCCGTGCCTTATCCGGAGAGGATGAATGACGCGACAGGAAGAACTTGCCGCTGCCCGTGCGGCACTGCATGACCTGATGACAGGAAAACGGGTGGCAACGGTACAGAAAGACGGACGGCGAGTGGAGTTTACGGCCACTTCCGTGTCTGACCTGAAAAAATACATTGCGGAGCTGGAAGTGCAGACCGGCATGACACAGCGACGCAGGGGACCTGCAGGATTTTATGTATGAAAACGCCCACCATTCCCACCCTTCTGGGGCCGGACGGCATGACATCGCTGCGTGAATATGCCGGTTATCACGGCGGTGGCAGCGGATTTGGTGGGCAGTTGCGGGCGTGGAACCCACCGGGTGAAAGTGTGGATGCAGCCCTGCTGCCCAACTTTACCCGTGGCAATGCCCGCGCAGACGATCTGGTACGCAATAACGGCTATGCCGCCAACGCCATCCAGTTGCATCAGGATCATATCGTCGGGTCTTTTTTCCGGCTCAGTCATCGCCCAAGCTGGCGCTATCTGGGCATCGGGGAGGAAGAAGCCCGTGCCTTTTCCCGCGAGGTTGAAGCGGCATGGAAAGAGTTTGCCGAGGATGACTGCTGCTGCATTGACGTTGAGCGAAAACGCACGTTTACCATGATGATTCGGGAAGGTGTGGCCATGCACGCCTTTAACGGTGAACTGTTCGTTCAGGCCACCTGGGATACCAGTCCGTCGCGGCTTTTCCGGACACAGTTCCGGATGGTCAGCCCGAAGCGCATCAGCAACCCGAACAATACCGGCGACAGCCGGAACTGCCGTGCCGGTGTGCAGATTAATGACAGCGGTGCGGCGCTGGGATATTACGTCAGCGAGGACGGGTATCCTGGCTGGATGCCGCAGAAATGGACATGGATACCCCGTGAGTTACCCGGCGGGCGCGCCTCGTTCATTCACGTTTTTGAACCCGTGGAGGACGGGCAGACCCGCGGTGCAAATGTGTTTTACAGCGTGATGGAGCAGATGAAGATGCTCGACACGCTGCAGAACACGCAGCTGCAGAGCGCCATTGTGAAGGCGATGTATGCCGCCACCATTGAAAGTGAGCTGGATACGCAGTCAGCGATGGATTTTATTCTGGGCGCGAACAGTCAGGAGCAGCGGGAAAGGCTGACGGGCTGGATTGGTGAAATTGCCGCGTATTACGCCGCAGCACCGGTCCGTCTGGGAGGCGCAAAAGTGCCGCACCTGATGCCGGGGGACTCACTGAACCTGCAGACGGCTCAGGACACGGATAACGGCTACTCCGTGTTTGAGCAGTCACTGTTGCGGTATATCGCTGCCGGGCTGGGTGTCTCGTATGAGCAGCTTTCCCGGAATTACGCCCAGATGAGCTACTCCACGGCACGGGCCAGTGCGAACGAGTCGTGGGCGTACTTTATGGGGCGGCGAAAATTCGTCGCATCCCGTCAGGCGAGCCAGATGTTTCTGTGCTGGCTTGAAGAGGCCATCGTTCGCCGCGTGGTGACGTTACCTTCAAAAGCGCGCTTCAGCTTTCAGGAAGCCCGCAGTGCCTGGGGGAACTGCGACTGGATAGGCTCCGGTCGTATGGCCATCGATGGTCTGAAAGAAGTTCAGGAAGCGGTGATGCTGATAGAAGCCGGACTGAGCACCTACGAGAAAGAGTGCGCGAAACGCGGTGACGACTATCAGGAAATTTTTGCCCAGCAGGTCCGTGAAACGATGGAGCGCCGTGCAGCCGGTCTTAAACCGCCCGCCTGGGCGGCTGCGGCATTTGAATCCGGACTGCGACAATCAACAGAGGAGGAGAAGAGTGACAGCAGAGCTGCGTAATCTCCCGCATATTGCCAGCATGGCTTTTAATGAGCCGCTGATGCTTGAACCCGCCTATGCGCGGGTTTTCTTTTGTGCGCTTGCAGGCCAGCTTGGGATCAGTCGCCTGACGGATGCAGTATCCGGCGACAGCCTGACTGCCGGAGAGGCACCCGCGGCGCTGGCGTTATCCGGTGATGATGACGGACCACGACAGGCCCGCAGTTATCAGGTCATGAACGGCATCGCCGTGCTGCCGGTGTCCGGTACGCTGGTCAGCCGGACGCGGGCGCTGCAGCCGTATTCGGGAATGACCGGTTACAACGGCATTATCGCCCGTCTGCAACAGGCTGCCAGCGATCCGATGGTGGACGGCATTCTGCTCGATATGGACACACCGGGCGGGATGGTGGCGGGAGCATTTGACTGTGCTGACATCATCGCCCGTGTGCGTGACATAAAGCCGGTATGGGCGCTGGCCAACGACATGAACTGCAGTGCAGGTCAGCTGCTTGCCAGCGCCGCCTCCCGGCGTCTGGTCACGCAGACCGCCCGGACAGGCTCCATCGGCGTCATGATGGCTCACAGTAATTACGGCGCTGCGCTGGAGAAACAGGGCGTGGAAATCACGCTGATTTACAGCGGCAGCCATAAGGTGGATGGCAACCCCTACAGCCATCTACCGGGTGATGTCCGGGAGACACTGCAGTCCCGGATGGATGCAACCCGCCGGATATTTGCGCAGAAGGTGTCGGCATATACCGGCCTGTCCGTGCAGGCTGTGCTGGATACCGAGGCTGCAGTGTACAGCGGTCAGGAGGCCATTGATGCCGGACTGGCTGATGAACTTGTCAACAGCACCGATGCGATCACCGTTATGCGTGATGCACTGGATGCACGTAAATCCCGTCTCTCAGGAGGGCGAATGACCAAAGAGACTCAATCAACAACTGTTTCAGCCACTGCTTCGCAGGCTGACGTTACTGACGTGGTGCAAGCGACGGAGGGCGAAAACGCCAGCGCGGCGCAGCCGGACGTGAACGCGCAGATCACCGCTGCGGTTGCGGCAGAAAACAGCCGCATTATGGGGATCCTCAACTGTGAGGAAGCTCACGGACGCGAAGAACAGGCACGTGTGCTGGCCGAAACCCCCGGTATGACCGTGGAAACGGCCCGCCGCATTCTGGCAGCTGCACCACAGAGTGCACAGGCGCGCAGTGACACTGCGCTGGATCGTCTGATGCAGGGGGCACCGGCACCACTGGCTGCAGGTAACCCGGCATCTGATGCCGTTAACGATTTGCTGAACACACCAGTGTAAGGGATGTTTATGACGAGCAAAGAAACCTTTACCCATTACCAGCCGCTGGGCAACAGTGACCCGGCACATACGGCAACCGCGCCCGGCGGATTGAGTGCGAAAGCGCCTGCAATGACCCCGCTGATGCTGGACACCTCCACCCGTAAGCTGGTTGCGTGGGATGGCACCACCGACGGTACTGCCGTTGGCATTCTGGCGGTTGATGCTGACCAGACCAGCACCACGCTGACGTTCTACAAGTCCGGCACGTTCCGTTATGAGGATGTGCTCTGGCCGGAGGCTGCCAGCGACGAGACGAAAAAACGGACCGCGTTTGCCGGAACGGCAATCAGCATCGTTTAACCTTACCCTTCATCACTAAAGGCCGCCTGTGCGGCTTTTTTTACGGGATTTTTTTATGTCGATGTACACAACCGCCCAGCTGCTGGCGGCAAATGAGCAGAAATTTAAGTTTGATCCGCTGTTTCTGCGTCTCTTTTTCCGTGAGAGCTATCCCTTCACCACGGAGAAAGTCTATCTCTCACAAATTCCGGGACTGGTAAACATGGCGCTGTACGTTTCGCCGATTGTTTCCGGTGAGGTTATCCGTTCCCGTGGCGGCTCCACCTCTGAATTTACGCCGGGATATGTCAAACCCAAGCATGAGGTGAATCCGCAGATGACCCTGCGTCGCCTGCCGGATGAAGATCCGCAGAATCTGGCGGACCCGGCTTACCGCCGCCGTCGCATCATCATGCAGAACATGCGAGACGAAGAGCTGGCCATTGCTCAGGTCGAAGAGATGCAGGCAGTTTCTGCTGTGCTTAAGGGCAAATACACCATGACCGGTGAAGCCTTCGATCCGGTTGAGGTGGATATGGGCCGCAGTGCGGCGAACAACATCACACAGTCCGGTGGTACGGAGTGGAGCAAGCGTGACAAGTCCACGTATGACCCGACCGACGATATCGAAGCCTATGCGCTGAACGCCAGCGGCGTGGTGAATATCATCGTGTTTGATCCGAAAGGCTGGGCGCTGTTCCGTTCCTTCAAAGCCGTCAAGGAGAAGCTGGATACCCGTCGCGGCTCTAATTCCGAGCTGGAGACAGCGGTAAAAGACCTGGGCGAAGCGGTGTCCTATAAGGGGATGTATGGCGATACGGCGATCGTCGTGTATTCCGGACAGTACGTGGAAAACGACGTCAAAAAGAACTTCCTGCCGGACAACACGATGGTGCTGGGGAACACTCAGGCACGCGGTCTGCGCACCTATGGCTGCATTCAGGATGCGGACGCACAGCGCGAAGGTATTAACGCCTCTGCCCGCTACCCGAAAAACTGGGTGACCACCGGCGATCCGGCGCGTGAGTTCACCATGATTCAGTCAGCACCGCTGATGCTGCTGGCTGATCCTGATGCGTTCGTGTCCGTACAACTGGCGTAATCATGGCCCTTCGGGGCCATTTTCTCTCTGTGGAGGAGTCCATGACGAAAGATGAACTGATTGCCCGTCTTAAGGTGCTGGGTGAGCAACTGAACCGTGATGTCAGCCTGACGGGGACGAAGGAAGAACTGGCGCTCCGTGTGGCAGAGCTGGAAGAGGAGCTTGATGACTCGGATGACACTTCCGGCCAGGACACGCCTGTCAGCCCGGAAAATGCGCTGACCGGGCATGAAAATGAGGTGGTATCAGAGCCGCCGGATACCGTAATTCAGGATACGGCTGATCTGGTCACGGTCGTGGCACTGGTGACGCTGCATACCGATGCACTTCACGCCACGCGGGATGAGCCTGTGGATTTTGTGCTGCCGGGAACGGAGTTCCGTGTCTCTGCCGGTGTGGCAGTTGAAATGACAGAGCGCGGCCTGGCCAGAATGCAATAACGGGAGGCGCTGTGGCTGATTTCGATAACCTGTTCGATGCTGCCATTGCCCGCGCCGATGAAACGATACGCGGGTACATGGGAACGTCAGCCACCATGACATCCGGTGAGCAGTCCGGCGCAGTAATACGTGGTGTTTTTGATGACCCTGAAAATATCAGCTATGCCGGACAGGGCGTGCGCGTTGAAGGCTCCAGCCCGTCCCTGTTTGTCCGGACTGATGATGTGCGGCAACTGCGGCGTGGAGACACGCTGACCATCGGTGAGGAAAACTTCTGGATAGACCGGGTTTCGCCGGGTGATGGTGGAAGCTGTCATCTCTGGCTTGGGCGGGGCGTACCGCCTGCCGTTAACCGTCGCCGCTGAAAGGGGGATGTATGGCCATAAAAGGTCTTGAGCAGGCCGTTGAAAACCTCAGCCGTATCAGCAGAACGGCGGTGCCTGGTGCCGCCGCAATGGCCATTAACCGCGTTGCTTCATCCGCGATATCGCTGTCGGCGTCACAGGTTGCCCGTGAGACAAAGGTACGCCGGAAACTGGTAAAGGAAAGGGCCAGGCTGAAAAGGGCCACGGTCAAAAATCCGCAGGCCAGAATCAAGGTTAACCGGGGGGATTTGCCCGTAATAAAGCTGGGTAACGCGCGGATTGTCCTGTCCCGACGCAGGCGTCGTAAAAAGGGGCAGCGTTCAGCCCTGAAAGGTGGCGGCAGCGTGCTTGTGGTGGGAAACCGTCGTATTCCCGGCGCGTTTATTCAGCAACTGAAAAATGGCCGGTGGCATGTCATGCAGCGTGTGGCCGGGAAAAACCGTTACCCCATTGATGTGGTGAAAATCCCGATGGCGGTGCCGCTGACCACGGCGTTTAAACAGAATATTGAGCGGATACGGCGAGAGCGTCTTCCGAAAGAGCTGGGCTATGCGCTGCAGCATCAACTGAGAATGGTAATAAAGCGATGAAACATACTGAACTCCGAGCAGCCGTACTGGATGCACTGGAGAAGCATGACACTGGGGCGACGCTTTTTGATGGTCGCCCCGCTGTTTTTGATGAGGCGGATTTTCCGGCAATTGCCGTTTATCTCACCGGCGCTGAATACACGGGCGAAGAGCTGGACAGCGATACCTGGCAGGCGGAGCTGCATATTGAAGTTTTCCTGCCTGCTCAGGTGCCGGATTCAGAGCTGGATTCGTGGATGGAGTCCCGGATTTATCCGGTGATGAGCGATATCCCGGCACTGTCAGATTTGATCACCAGTATGGTGGCCAGTGGCTATGACTACCGGCGCGACGATGATGCGGGCCTGTGGAGTTCAGCCGATCTGACGTATGTCATTACCTATGAAATGTGAGGACGCTATGCCTGTACCAAATCCAGTAATGCCGGTGAAAGGTGCCGGGACCACACTGTGGGTTTATAAGGGGAACGGTGACCCTTATGCGAACCCGCTTTCAGACGTTGACTGGTCGCGTCTGGCAAAAGTTAAAGACCTGACACCCGGCGAACTGACCGCTGAGTCCTATGACGACAGCTATCTCGATGATGAAGATGCGGACTGGACTGCGACCGGGCAGGGGCAGAAATCTGCCGGAGATACCAGCTTCACGCTGGCGTGGATGCCCGGAGAGCAGGGGCAGCAGGCGCTGCTGGCATGGTTTAATGAAGGTGATACCCGTGCCTATAAAATCCGCTTCCCGAACGGCACGGTCGATGTGTTCCGCGGCTGGGTCAGCAGTATCGGTAAGGCGGTGACGGCGAAGGAAGTGATCACCCGCACGGTGAAGGTCACCAATGTGGGACGCCCGTCGATGGCTGAAGATCGCAGTACGGTGACGGCAGCAACCGGCATGACGGTAACGCCAGCCAGTGCTTCCGTAGTGAAAGGGCAGAGCACCACGCTGACCGTGGCATTCCAGCCGGAAGGTGTAACCGACAAGAGCTTCCGTGCGGTGTCTGCGGATAAAACAAAAGCCACCGTGTCGGTCAGTGGTATGACCATCACCGTGAACGGCGTTGCTGCAGGCAAGGTCAACATTCCGGTTGTATCCAGTAATGGTGAGTTTGCTGCGGTTGCAGAAATCACCGTCACCGCCAGTTAATCCGGAGAGTCAGCGATGTTCCTGAAAACCGAATCATTTGAATATAACGGCGTGACCGTCACGCTTTCTGAACTGTCAGCCCTGCAGCGTATTGAGCATCTCGCCTGGTTGAAAGAGCAGGAAAAAAAGGCTGAATCCAGTGGCAACCTGCAGGTGTCTGTAGAGGATCTTATCAGAGGCGGGGCGTTTCTGGTGGCGATGTCTCTGTGGCATAACCATCCGCAGAAGACAAAGCTGCCGTCCATGAATGAAGCCATTACGCAGATTGAGCAGGAAGTGCTTACCACCTGGCCCACGGAGGCAATTGCTCAGGCTGAAAACGTGGTGTTACGTCTGTCCGGAATGTCTGAGTTTGTGGTGAATAATGCCCCTGAACAGGCAGAGGACGCCGGGCCTACAGAGCCTGTTTCTGCGGGAAAGTGTTCGACGGTGAGCTGAGTTTTGCCCTGAAACTGGCGCGTGAGATGGGGCGACCCGACTGGCGCGCCATGCTTGCCGGGATGTCATCCACGGAGTATGCCGACTGGCACCGCTTTTACAGTACCCATTATTTTCATGATGTTCTGCTGGATATGCACTTTTCCGGGCTGACATACACCGTGCTCAGCCTGTTTTTCAGCGATCCGGATATGCATCCGCTGGATTTCAGTCTGCTGAACCGGCGCGAGGCTGACGAAGAGCCTGAAGATGATGTGCTGATGCAGAAAGCGGCAGGGCTTGCCGGAGGTGTCCGCTTTGGCCCGGACGGGAATGAAGTTATCCCTACTTCCCCGGATGTGGCGGACATGACGGAGGATGACGTAATGCTGATGACAGTATCAGAAGGGATCGCAGGAGGAGTCCGGTATGGCTGAACCGGTAGGCGATCTGGTCGTTGATTTGAGTCTGGATGCGGCCAGATTTGACGAGCAGATGGCCAGAGTCAGGCGTCATTTTTCCGGTACGGAAAGTGATGCGAAAAAAACAGCGGCAGTCGTTGAACAGTCGCTGAGCCGACAGGCGCTGGCTGCACAGAAAGCGGGGATTTCCGTCGGGCAGTATAAAGCCGCCATGCGTATGCTGCCTGCACAGTTCACCGACGTGGCCACGCAGCTTGCAGGCGGGCAAAGTCCGTGGCTGATCCTGCTGCAACAGGGTGGTCAGGTTAAGGACTCCTTCGGCGGGATGATCCCCATGTTCAGGGGGCTTGCCGGTGCGATCACCCTGCCGATGGTGGGGGCCACCTCGCTGGCGGTGGCGACCGGTGCGCTGGCGTATGCCTGGTATCAGGGCAACTCAACCCTGTCCGATTTCAACAAAACGCTGGTCCTTTCCGGCAATCAGTCGGGGCTGACGGCAGATCGTATGCTGGTCCTGTCCAGAGCCGGGCAGGCGGCAGGGCTGACGTTTAACCAGACCAGCGAGTCACTCAGCGCACTGGTTAAGGCGGGGGTAAGCGGTGAGGCTCAGATTGCATCCATCAGCCAGAGTGTGGCGCGTTTCTCCTCTGCATCCGGCGTGGAGGTGGACAAGGTCGCTGAAGCCTTCGGGAAGCTGACCACAGACCCGACGTCAGGGCTGACAGCGATGGCACGCCAGTTCCATAACGTGACGGCGGAGCAGATTGCGTATGTTGCTCAGTTGCAGCGTTCCGGCGATGAAGCCGGGGCATTGCAGGCGGCGAACGAGGCCGCGACGAAAGGGTTTGATGACCAGACCCGCCGCCTGAAAGAGAACATGGGTACGCTGGAGACCTGGGCAGACAGGACAGCGCGGGCATTCAAATCCATGTGGGATGCGGTGCTGGATATTGGTCGTCCTGATACCGCGCAGGAGATGCTGATTAAGGCAGAGGCTGCGTTTAAGAAAGCGGACGACATCTGGAGTCTGCGCAAGGATGATTATTTTGTTAACGATGAAGCGCGGGCGCGTTACTGGGATGATCGTGAAAAGGCCCGTCTTGCGCTTGAAGCCGCCAGAAAGAAGGCTGAACAGCAGAGTCAACAGGACAAAAATGCGCAGCAGCAGAGCGATACTGAAGCGTCACGGCTGAAATATACCGAAGAGGCGCAGAAGGCTTACGAACGGCTGCAGACGCCGCTGGAGAAATATACCGCCCGTCAGGAAGAACTGAACAAGGCACTGAAGGACGGGAAAATTCTGCAGGCAGATTACAACACGCTGATGGCGGCGGCGAAAAAGGACTATGAAGCGACGCTGAAAAAGCCGAAACAGTCCGGCGTGAAGGTGTCTGCGGGCGATCGTCAGGAAGACAGTGCTCATGCTGCCCTGCTGACGCTTCAGGCTGAACTCCGGACGCTGGAGAAGCATGCCGGAGCAAATGAGAAAATCAGCCAGCAGCGCCGGGATTTGTGGAAGGCGGAGAGTCAGTTCGCGGTACTGGAGGAGGCGGCGCAACGTCGCCAGCTGTCTGCACAGGAGAAATCCCTGCTGGCGCATAAAGATGAGACGCTGGAGTACAAACGCCAGCTGGCTGCACTTGGCGACAAGGTTACGTATCAGGAGCGCCTGAACGCGCTGGCGCAGCAGGCGGATAAATTCGCACAGCAGCAACGGGCAAAACGGGCCGCCATTGATGCGAAAAGCCGGGGGCTGACTGACCGGCAGGCAGAACGGGAAGCCACGGAACAGCGCCTGAAGGAACAGTATGGCGATAATCCGCTGGCGCTGAATAACGTCATGTCAGAGCAGAAAAAGACCTGGGCGGCTGAAGACCAGCTTCGCGGGAGCTGGATGGCAGGCCTGAAGTCCGGCTGGAGTGAGTGGGAAGAGAGCGCCACGGACAGTATGTCGCAGGTAAAAAGTGCAGCCACGCAGACCTTTGATGGTATTGCACAGAATATGGCAGCGATGCTGACCGGCAGTGAGCAGAACTGGCGCAGCTTCACCCGTTCCGTGCTGTCCATGATGACAGAAATTCTGCTTAAGCAGGCAATGGTGGGGATTGTCGGGAGTATCGGCAGCGCCATTGGCGGGGCTGTTGGTGGCGGCGCATCCGCGTCAGGCGGTACAGCCATTCAGGCCGCTGCGGCGAAATTCCATTTTGCAACCGGAGGATTCACAGGAACCGGCGGCAAATATGAGCCAGCGGGGATTGTTCACCGTGGTGAATTTGTCTTCACGAAGGAGGCAACCAGCCGGATTGGCGTGGGGAATCTCTACCGGCTGATGCGCGGCTATGCCACCGGTGGTTATGTCGGTACACCGGGCAGTCTGGCTGACAGCCGGTCGCAGGCGTCCGGGACGTTTGAGCAGAATAACCATGTGGTGATTAACAACGACGGCACGAACGGTCAGATAGGGCCACAGGCACTGAAGGCTGTTTATGACGTAGCCCGTAAGGCGGCAATGGATGTTGTGACCGGGCAGATGCGCGATGGTGGTCTGTTCTCCGGAGGTGGACGATGAAAACCTTCCGCTGGAAAGTGAAACCCGGTATGGATGTGGCTTCGTCCCCTTCTGTAAGAAAGGTGCGCTTTGGTGATGGCTATTCCCAGCGAGCGCCTGCCGGGCTGAATGCCAACCTGAAAACGTACAGCGTGACGCTTTCTGTCCCCCGTGAGGAGGCCACGGTACTGGAGTCGTTTCTGGAAGAGCACGGGGGCTGGAAAGCCTTTCTGTGGACGCCGCCTTATGAGTGGCGGCAGATAAAGGTGACCTGCGCAAAATGGTCGTCGCGGGTCAGTATGCTGCGTGTTGAGTTCAGCGCAGAGTTTGAACAGGTGGTGAACTGATGCAGGATATCCGGCAGGAAACACTGAATGAATGCACCCGTGCGGAGCAGTCGGCCAGCGTGGTGCTATGGGAAATCGACCTGACAGAGGTCGGTGGAGAACGTTATTTTTTCTGTAATGAGCAGAACGAAAAAGGTGAGCCGGTCACCTGGCAGGGGCGACAGTATCAGCCATATCCCATTCAGGGGAGTGGTCTTGAACTGAATGGCAAAGGCACCAGTACGCGCCCCACGCTGACGGTTTCTAACCTGTACGGTATGGTCACCGGGATGGCGGAAGATCTGCAGAGTTTGGTCGGCGGAACGGTGGTCCGGCGTAAGGTTTACGCCCGTTTTCTGGATGCGGTGAACTTCGTCAACGGAAACAGCGACGCCGATCCGGAGCAGGAGGTGATCAGCCGCTGGCGCATCGAGCAGTGCAGCGAACTGAGCGCGGTGAGTGCCTCCTTTGTACTGTCCACGCCGACGGAAACGGATGGCGCTGTTTTTCCGGGACGTATCATGCTGGCCAACACCTGCACCTGGACCTATCGCGGCGATGAGTGCGGTTATCACGGTCCGGCGGTCGCGGATGAATATGACCAGCCGACGTCCGATATCACGAAGGATAAATGCAGCAAATGCCTGAGCGGTTGTAAGTTCCGCAATAACGTCGGCAACTTTGGCGGCTTCCTTTCCATTAACAAACTTTCGCAGTAAATCCCATGACACAGACAGAATCAGCGATTCTGGCGCACGCCCGGCGATGTGCGCCAGCGGAGTCGTGCGGCTTCGTGGTAAGCACGCCGGAGGGGGAAAGATATTTCCCCTGCGTGAATATCTCCGGTGAGCCGGAGGCGTATTTCCGTATGTCGCCGGAAGACTGGCTGCAGGCAGAAATGCAGGGTGAGATTGTGGCGCTGGTCCACAGCCACCCCGGTGGTCTGCCCTGGCTGAGTGAGGCCGACCGGCGGCTGCAGGTGCAGAGTGATTTGCCGTGGTGGCTGGTCTGCCGGGGGACGATTCATAAGTTCCGCTGTGTGCCGCATCTCACCGGGCGGCGCTTTGAGCACGGGGTGACGGACTGTTACACGCTGTTCCGGGATGCTTATCATCTGGCGGGGATTGAGATGCCGGATTTTCATCGCGAGGATGACTGGTGGCGTCACGGTCAGAATCTCTATCTGGATAATCTGGAGGCCACAGGGCTGTATCAGGTGCCGTTGTCATCAGCACAACCGGGCGATGTGCTGCTGTGCTGTTTTGGTTCATCGGTGCCGAATCATGCCGCCATTTACTGTGGTGATGGCGAGCTGCTGCACCATATTCCTGAACAACTGAGCAAACGAGAGAGGTATACCGACAAATGGCAGCGACGCACACACTCCCTCTGGCGTCATCGGGCATGGCGCGCATCTGCCTTTACGGGGATTTGCAACGATTTGGCCGCCGCATCGACCTTCGTGTGAAAACGGGGGCTGAAGCCATCCGCGCACTGGCCACACAGCTCCCGGTGTTTCGTCAGAAACTGAGCGACGGCTGGTATCAGGTACGGATTGCCGGGCGGGACGTCAGCACGTCCGGGTTAACGGCGCAGTTACATGAGACTCTGCCTGATGGCGCTGTGATTCATATTGTTCCCAGAGTCGCCGGGGCCAAGTCAGGTGGCATATTCCAGATTGTCCTGGGGGCTGCCGCCATTGCCGGATCATTCTTTACCGCCGGAGCCACCCTTGCAGCATGGGGGGCAGCCATTGGGGCCGGAGGTATGACCGGCATCCTGTTTTCTCTCGGTGCCAGTATGGTGCTCGGTGGTGTGGCGCAGATGCTGGCACCGAAAGCCAGAACTCCCCGTACACAGACAACGGATAACGGCAAACAGAACACCTATTTCTCCTCACTGGATAACATGGTTGCCCAGGGCAATGTTCTGCCGGTTCTGTACGGTGAAATGCGCGTGGGGTCACGCGTGGTTTCTCAGGAGATCAGCACGGCAGACGAAGGGGATGGTGGTCAGGTTGTGGTGATTGGTCGCTGATGCAAAATGTTTTATGTGAAACCGCCTCCGGGCGGTTTTATCGTTTATGGAGCATGACGAATGGGTAAAGGCGGCAGTAAGGGGCATACCCCGCGCGAAGCGAAGGACAACCTGAAGTCCACGCAGCTGCTGAGTGTGATCGATGCCATCAGCGAAGGGCCGGTTGAAGGTCCGGTGGATGGATTAAAAAGCGTGCTGCTGAACAGTACGCCGGTGCTGGACAGTGAGGGGAATACCAATATATCCGGCGTCACGGTGGTGTTCCGGGCCGGTGAGCAGGAGCAGACACCGCCGGAGGGATTTGAATCCTCCGGCTCCGAGACGGTGCTCGGTACAGAAGTGAAATATGACACGCCGATCACCCGGACCATCACGTCGGCAAACATTGACCGTCTGCGTTTTACTTTCGGCGTGCAGGCACTGGTGGAAACCACCTCAAAGGGGGACAGGAATCCATCGGAAGTCCGCCTGCTGGTTCAGATACAACGTAACGGTGGCTGGGTGACGGAAAAGGACATCACCATTAAGGGTAAAACCACTTCACAGTATCTGGCCTCGGTGGTGGTGGATAACCTGCCGCCGCGCCCGTTCAGTATCCGGATGCGCAGGATGACGCCGGACAGCACCACAGACCAGCTGCAGAACAAAACGCTCTGGTCGTCATACACCGAAATTATCGATGTGAAACAGTGCTACCCGAACACGGCACTGGTCGGCGTGCAGGTGGACTCGGAGCAGTTCGGCAGCCAGCAGGTGAGCCGTAATTATCATCTGCGCGGGCGTATTCTGCAGGTGCCGTCGAATTATAACCCGCAGACGCGGCAATACAGCGGTATCTGGGACGGAACGTTTAAACCGGCATACAGCAACAACATGGCCTGGTGTCTGTGGGATATGCTGACCCATCCGCGCTACGGCATGGGGAAACGTCTTGGTGCGGCGGATGTGGATAAATGGGCGCTGTATGTCATCGGCCAGTACTGCGACCAGTCAGTGCCGGACGGCTTTGGCGGCACGGAGCCGCGCATCACCTGTAATGCCTACCTGACCACACAGCGTAAGGCGTGGGATGTTCTCAGCGATTTCTGCTCGGCGATGCGCTGTATGCCGGTATGGAACGGGCAGACGCTGACGTTCGTGCAGGACCGACCGTCGGATAAGGTGTGGACCTATAACCGCAGTAATGTGGTGATGCCGGATGATGGCGCGCCGTTCCGCTACAGCTTCAGCGCCCTCAAGGACCGCCATAATGCCGTTGAGGTGAACTGGATTGACCCGGATAACGGCTGGGAGACGGCGACAGAGCTTGTGGAGGACACGCAGGCCATTCTCCGTTACGGTCGTAACGTCACGAAGATGGATGCCTTTGGCTGTACCAGCCGGGGGCAGGCACACCGCGCCGGGCTGTGGCTGATTAAAACGGAGCTGCTGGAGACGCAGACCGTGGATTTCAGCGTGGGTGCCGAAGGGCTTCGCCATGTGCCGGGTGATGTTATTGAAATCTGCGATGATGACTATGCGGGGATCAGCATCGGCGGACGCGTGCTGGCGGTGAACAGCCAGACCCGGACGCTGACGCTCGACCGTGAAATCACGCTGCCATCCTCCGGTACCACGCTGATAAGCCTGGTTGACGGAAGTGGCAATCCGGTCAGCGTGGAGGTCCAGTCCGTCACCGACGGCGTGAAGGTAAAAGTGAGCCGTGTTCCTGACGGCGTTGCCGGATACAGCGTATGGGGGCTGAAGTTGCCGACGTTGCGCCAGCGCCTGTTCCGCTGCGTGAGTATCCGTGAGAACGACGACGGCACGTATGCCATTACCGCCGTGCAGCATGTACCCGAAAAAGAAGCCATCGTGGATAACGGGGCGCACTTTGACGGCGACTTGAGCGGCACGGTGAATGGCGTCACGCCGCCCGCGGTGCAGCACCTGACTGTCGAAGTCACCGCAGACAGCGGGGAATATCAGGTGCTGGCGCGCTGGGACACGCCGAAGGTGGTGAAGGGGGTGAGCTTCCTGCTTCGCCTGACCGTGGCAGCGGACGATGGCAGTGAGCGGCTGGTCAGTACGGCAAGGACGACGGAAACCACATACCGCTTCACGCAACTGGCGCTGGGGAACTACAGGCTGACTGTCCGGGCGGTAAATGCGTGGGGACAGCAGGGCGATCCGGCATCGGTATCGTTCCGGATTGCCGCACCGGCAGCGCCGTCTCGGATTGAGCTGACACCGGGCTATTTTCAGATAACCGCCACGCCGCATCTTGCGGTTTATGATCCGACGGTACAATTTGAGTTCTGGTTCTCGGAAACGCGGATTACCGATATCAGGCAGGTTGAAACCACAGCCCGCTACCTTGGCACGGGGCTGTACTGGATAGCCGCCAGTATCAATATCAAACCGGGCCATGATTATTACTTTTATATCCGCAGTGTGAACACCGTTGGCAAATCGGCATTCGTGGAGTCCGTCGGTCGGGCGAGCGATGATGCGGAAGGTTACCTGGATTTTTTCAAAGGCAAGATAACCGAATCCCATCTCGGTAAAGAGCTGCTGGAAAAAGTCGATCTGACGGAGGATAACGCCAGCAGACTGGATGAGTTTTCGAAAGAGTGGAAGGATGCCAACGATAAATGGAATGCCATGTGGGCTGTCAAAATTGAGCAGACCAAAGACGGCAAACATTATGTCGCGGGTATTGGCCTCAGTATGGAGGACACGGAGGAAGGCAAACTGAGCCAGTTTCTGGTTGCCGCTAACCGTATCGCGTTTATTGACCCGGCAAACGGGAATGAAACGCCGATGTTTGTGGCGCAGGGCAACCAGATATTCATGAA
>NZ_PTRU01000070.1:0-5180 GCF_002965245.1 Escherichia sp. MOD1-EC6021
TCAAAATCACCATATTGCTTCAAAAAATCGAGATGTGTTTCCCCAAAATCCTCTATATCTTCCCAGCCTTCTGCACCAGAAATAACGGCACAAATAGTCAACAGTAGAATATCCGACAATTTATGTTCCACTTTCCAGGCTTGTCTGTAATCGGGGATAATAGAAATATGTTCCATCAATTTTTTAAGTTCCATTTTGTTCTCCTTAATTATGTAAGGAGTATTTGATCATGTATACGCAATAAAAAACAGCTTCATGTAATGAGGAATATCTCAATTTTTAAACATAAAATGCGAATTACTTAGTACAAAAAAGCAGCGTTACGTGATCTTACCCTGGGTTTCCCCATTCATCATACTCCGCGCTCCACACCGTATTGCCGTCTTCGCTGATGAGGGCCAGCGGCAGTCCCCGGTGGTCGCAGTGATAAAGATGCAGTGAGCGTGCCGCTGTGTACTCCGGCTCTACCTGTGTTGCCAGTTGTTCCACCGTCAGCCCGCACTGTGCCAGCCACTGGCGGCTTTCACTGCTCACTCGGTCTGCCCGGATTTCTTCCTCCAGCCTGTCCAGCATCCTCACCAGTTCAGCCGGGAACACCACACCGTGACCGTCCTCACTCCCTTCCGACTGTAACTTCTCCGCCAGGCTGCGGCGCTGCGCTTTCTCCCATTCGCCGTTCTCTGTCTCGATACGGATGAGCGGCGTGAAGCTCCCCGGCTGGTACACCGTCTGGATACGCGTGGTGTCAGTCTGTACCGTCGTCAGCCTGTCACCGTCCCAGCCGTACCATGTCACCTCCGGTTTACGCGACAGCGACATCCACCCCGTCAGGTCACGCATGCGACGCCACACCCGTTTCCCTGTCCTGCGGCCCAGCGGGTCGTAAAGGTAGCGGCTCTCCACCTGCGGCTCGCCATGCTGTATCCTCGTGTAGAACACCAGGCGGTGCTGGTTGTCGTAATGGTAGAGCTGGGTGCGTTCGTCGTACATCCGGATAACACCTGTCGGGATGCGGGCCGTTTTCTCCGTCAGTCGGCCGTATTCATCGTAGCGGTACAGGTAGTGCGCATCTTCGGTGATATGGCTGATGTCAGTAAGCCAGCCGTGGTCGTCATACTGCCACTGTTCTGCCGCTTTGCCGTTCACCGTGCGGTGAGTGATACGGTCTGATGCATCGTAGTGCCAGAGGGTGATGAGTTCCTCGTCTTCACTGCGGATGAGTGATTATATACTTTCATTTATATTTTATATTTTACGACCTTCTTTTTTAAACTCAGTATGCTGGCAATCTACACTGCGAGTCTGATTTATTTGTATCCGATCCATTGATTGATGTTGGATAATTATTAATATATTCGCGCGCCAAATTTTCAGCCTCTTTTGCTTCTTTCTCATCCATATAAGTTGCTATTTTCTTTCGTGCCTCGTTAGCAGTTTTAATCCCATTATAGAATGCCACGGAGAACCATGCATATGATTTTCGAACATCTTTAGATATTTCATCACCTCCTTCCAGGTACAAAATCCCTAAGTTATTTTGAGCTACGGCATAGCCCTGGCACGCGGAACTTTTAAGTAAATCAAGAGCTCTCTTTCTATCTACAGGTAAGTTACCAGCACCTCTAGAATAATATAAAGCAAGAGAATTTCTCGCGCTCATAGAACCTAATTCCGCAGCCTTACCATACCATTTAGCTGCCTGCTTTTCGTCACGAGGAATACCCAGCCCGTAATTATAAATATAACCTAAATTATACAATGCAACAGTATTTTTTTTCTCCGCAGCCATCAAAAATAGATTTCTTCCCCGTAAATAATCTATCCTCCCTCCCAAGCCATTTATATAAAAAACCCCTAAATTTACCTGCGCATCGACACTCCCCCTAACTGCTGCCTTGCTATAAAATTCTCTTGCCAATTGTAAATTTTTAGTAACCCCCCACCCTTTTTCGTAGAAAAGGCCAAGATTAAATAACGCAGAAACTGAACCTTGTGTCGCGGCCTTTGAATACCAGAAAGCAGCTTTCTCATAATTTTTAACAACGCCGAATCCTTCTCCGTAAGCCATACCAAGATCTGTTTGAGCGTCTTTATCACCTCTTTCTGCCATTTGCGTTAAATATATCACTCTCTTATTTGAGTCATTTTCACAAAAAACCAACACATAAAAAAAGAAAAAGCTCACAAACAGCATGCTCGCCCCTAATAAAACAAAACCACATCTCATCACTTTATCCTTATTGTTTTTGAGTGTACGAAACTAGATTATCAAAAACAAAATCATACATTTTTTTCGGAAAACCTGATAAACCAGCATCAGCAACACCTTTGACACATACGAATGCTAGTTTTTTCTCATCTCTTTCGCCTTTTACTATTACTGCATCAGCCACATTAGTAATACATGCCGCACCTCTTTCAGCCAAGGATACTTCACCACCTAGCACCCCCCCGGCAACCAAAGCTGGGGCAACGGACCAACCGAAAACGTATTCTGAGAGTGGATTGTATACATTATGCATTGTTTCTACGTTATGTATGACTTTCGCGGCTTCATCTGGAGGTAAATACCTCACCGCAGAATTAACTTGTTGGCATACTTCTTTAATCCCACCATCACCTAATGAATTCCATCCATTTAGCCCCATCGGATCAATCCGCTGCACCGGATTTAGTGGATACGCATACAGGTTCCATCCCCCTTTCAGTCCAATCGGATCCTGGGTGATATACCTTCCCAACAACGGGTCATAGTACCGGTTCCGGTTATAGCACAGCCCCAACTCCTCATCGTACTGTTGCCCCGGCAGCCGGTACGGCTGGTACAGGTGATGCGGGTTATCCTCATATAGCTGGTTTCCCCATTCATCATATTTCGCGCTCCACGCCGTATTACCGTCTTCGCTGATAAGCGCCAGCGGCAGTCCACGGTGGTCACAGTGATACAAATACTGTGAGCGTGCCGGTGTGTACTCCGGCTCCACCTGTCTGGCCAGTTTTTCCACCGTCAGCCCGCACTGCGCAAGCCACGCCCGGCTTTCACTGCTCACGCGGTCTGCCCGGATTTCTTCCTCCAGTCTGTCCAGCAGCCGCACCAGTTCAGCCGGAAATACCACACCATGACCGTCCTCGCTCCCTTCCTGCTGTAACTTCTCCGCCAGGCTCCGGCGCTGCGCTTTCTCCAGTTCGGTCACGTCTGTTTCGATGCGGATGAGCGGTGTGAAGCTTCCCGGCTCGTATACCGTCTGGATACGCGTGGTGTCGGTCTGTACCGTCGCCAGCCTGTCGCCGTCCCACCCGTACCACGTTACCTCCGGTTTACGCGACAGCGACATCCACCCCGTCAGGTCACGCTCCCGCCGCCATACCCGTTTCGCCATTCGCCGTCCCAGCGGGTCGTAGAGGTAGCGGCTCTCGACCAGTGGCTCGCCATGCTGTATCCGCGTGTAGAACACCAGGCGGTGCTGGCTGTCGTAGTGGTAGTGGTGGGTCCGCTCGTCGTCCGTCCGTATCACACCCGCCGGGATGCGGTCCGTCTTCTCCGTCAGCCTGCCGTATTCATCGTGGCGGTAGACATAGTGCGCATCCTCCGCGATGCGGTTATCCGGCCACACTGTGAGTGTACTGTCCGGGTGCAGCTCCGGGTCCGGCAGCCGGTTGCCCGCCGGGTCCGTGGCATACGGGATGCGGATGTCCAGGTCCGGTGCGAGGGTGCGCACGCTCTCCAGCCTGCCCGTGGCACTGTAGCCGTATTCCCGCGTCTGTCGCGGGTCGCTGATGCGCACCAGGTCGCCGTTGTCATTCCACCCGTAGTCACGGTCATACACCAGGCTGTTCAGGTGCTGACTCTGTAACTGACCTGCGGGGGTGTATGTGCTGGTCAGTTCGTATGCGGAATTACTGCCTGCCATGCTGCCGAAGCTGCGCACCGTCTCACGGTGCAGCCTGTCCCGCGTATACTCGACCAGCGGCGTCCCGCCCAGCTTCATTCCCGCCAGGTAACCGCTGCCATACGTCAGCCACTCCACCGGCGGCAGGCTGTCCGGCGTGACGCGGTTTGCCAGCCCCTGTTCGTTGTATGCCTGTTTCGTCTCATGCTGCCAGAGCAGTTCCTCCGTCTCCGGGTTATGCACCGTCTGGCGCTCGCCAGTCAGACGGCCCTTGTCGTCATAGCCATAGTGGACGGCAACACGGTGGCCTTCGCTCAGGTGGCTGATTTCTCTCAGCCAGCCGTGGCCATCATACTGCCACTGCTCTGCCGGTTCGCCGTTCACCGTGCGGTGCGTGATGCGGTCCGATTCGTCGTAGTGCCAGAGGGTGACAAGCCCCTCATCTTCACTCTGCGTGAGTTTTCCGGTCAGGTCATAGTGGTAACGTTGCGTCCGCCCGTCAAAGCCGCGCTGCTGTACCAGCCGGTCCAGCGCATCGTAGGTAAACTCACTTCGGCTGCCGTTCTCGTTAGTCAGCGTGGTGACACGTCCGGCAGCATCATACTCCATACTGCGCGTCAGCCCGCCCTGCGTGGTACTGACCGCCTTTCCCCACGCATCGTACTGTGTCTCACTCCGGTTGCCATCCGGGGTGATGACGGCGGTCAGGTCGCCTGCGGCGTTGTACTCATACTGCGTTTCACGGCCCTGTGCGTCTTTCACCGAGGTTAACCGGCCACGGTTGTCATAGCGGCGGTAAAGGCTGATACCTTCCTCGCGGTGAACCGCCGTCATCTGGCCGAAGCGGTCGTATTCATAGCGGGACTGGTAGCCCGAGCAGTCGGTGAAGGCCAGCAACTGCCCGTAGCGGCTCCAGGTCATCTGCCGGGTGCTGCCCGTCGCATCCGTTGTCGTCGCCGGTAACTCACTGTGCGCGTCATCGTAGCGGTAGCGTACTGTCTCCCCGCTGCGCGATGTCTCCGTTACCAGCCTGTCCAGCTCATCATACGCCCGGCGGCTCTCCAGCCCGTCCGGGGACACCACTGCCGTCACCTGGTTCCCGTCGTTATAGTAAAATTTCGTCTCCCGCCCGTCCGGCGTGGTGATATCCGTGATATCGCCGGACACCACATTCAGGCCGTACTCTGTCCGCCGTCCCGCCGCGTCCGTCTGTGCCGTGAGCCTTCCTGCCGCGTCATACCCGCTGTGCGTGACGCTGCCGTCCGCCAGTTCTTTTTTCACCACCCGCTT
>NZ_PTRU01000071.1:0-5003 GCF_002965245.1 Escherichia sp. MOD1-EC6021
CGTATCGCGTTTATTGACCCGGCAAACGGGAATGAAACGCCGATGTTTGTGGCGCAGGGCAACCAGATATTCATGAACGACGTGTTCCTGAAACGCCTGACGGCCCCCACCATTACCAGCGGTGGCAGTCCTCCGGTATTTTCCCTGACATCAGACGGAAAGCTGACCGCTAAAAATGCGGATATCAGTGGCAGTGTGAATGCGAACTCAGGGACGCTCAACAACGTCACGATTAATGAGAACTGTCAGATTAAGGGGAAACTGTCAGCCAACCAGATTGAAGGCGATATTGTCAAAACGGTCAGCAAGTCTTTCCCCCGCACGAACAGTTATGCCAGCGGCACCATCACGGTAAGAATCAGTGATGATCAGAAATTTGACCGGCAGGTCATGATACCGCCAGTGTTATTCCGCGGTGGTAAGCATGAGAATTTCAACAGTAATAACCAACAGTCATACTGGTATTCAACCTGCCGGTTAAGAGTGACCCGCAATGGTCAGGAGATTTTTAATCAGTCCACGACGGATGCTCAGGGCGTATTTTCCTCAGTTATAGATATGCCTGCCGGACAGGGGACACTGACACTGACATTCACCGTATCTTCATCAGGAGCGAATAACTGGACACCAACAACCAGTATCAGCGATCTGCTGGTTGTGGTGATGAAGAAATCCACAGCAGGTATCAGTATCAGCTGAATTTTATAACCCATAACGGGCGTCAGAAATGACGCCTTTTTTATTGCAGAAAAGCGAGAGGTAATTATGCGTAAACTTTATGCCGCCATTTTGTCCGCAGCCATTTGTCTGGCCGTATCCGGTGCGCCTGCATGGGCGTCTGAACATCAGTCCACGCTGAGCGCGGGGTATCTTCATGCCTCGACGAACGTTCCCGGCAGCGATGATCTGAACGGGATTAACGTGAAATACCGTTATGAGTTTACGGACACACTGGGGCTGGTGACGTCATTCAGCTATGCAGGAGACAAGAATCGCCAGCTGACCCGTTACAGCGATACCCGCTGGCATGAAGATTCCGTTCGTAACCGCTGGTTCAGCGTGATGGTGGGGCCGTCTGTGCGCGTGAATGAATGGTTCAGCGCGTATGCGATGGCGGGTGTGGCTTACAGCCGTGTGTCGACTTTCTCCGGGGATTATCTCCGCGTAACTGACAACAAGGGGAAAACGCACGACGTGCTGACCGGAAGTGATGACGGTCGCCACAGCAACACGTCTCTGGCGTGGGGGGCTGGCGTGCAGTTTAACCCGACCGAATCCGTGGCCATTGATATTGCTTATGAAGGCTCCGGCAGTGGTGACTGGCGCACTGACGGTTTCATCGTGGGTGTCGGTTATAAATTCTGATTAGCCAGGTAACACAGTGTTATGACAGCCCGCCGGTTCAGGCGGGCTTTTTTGTGGGGTGAATATGGCAGTAAAGATTTCAGGTGTACTGAAAGACGGCACAGGAAAACCGGTACAGAACTGCACAATCCAGCTGAAAGCAAAACGTAACAGCACCACGGTGGTGGTGAACACGCTGGCCTCAGAAAATCCGGATGAAGCCGGGCGTTACAGCATGGACGTTGAGTACGGTCAGTACAGCGTTATTCTGTTGGTGGAAGGATTCCCGCCGTCACATGCCGGGACCATCACCGTGTATGAAGATTCCCGACCCGGTACGCTGAATGATTTTCTCGGTGCCATGACGGAGGATGATGCCCGTCCTGAGGCACTGCGCCGTTTTGAACTGATGGTGGAAGAGGTAGCGCGTAACGCGTCCGTGGTGGCACAGAACACGGCAGCCGCGAAGAAGTCAGCCAGTGATGCCAGCACATCTGCCCGTGAGGCGGCAACCCATGCGACTGATGCTGCAGATTCAGCACGTGCAGCCAGCACGTCAGCCGGACAGGCCGCTTCGTCGGCTCAGTCAGCGTCTTCCAGCGCAGGAACGGCATCAACAAAGGCCACTGAAGCCTCAAAAAGTGCTGCCGCTGCAGAGTCCTCAAAAAGCGTGGCAGCTACCAGTGCCGGTGCGGCGAAAACGTCAGAAACGAATGCCGCAGCGTCAGAACAATCAGCCGCCACTTCTGCATCCACCGCGATCACGAAAGCGTCAGAAGCTGCCACCTCAGCCCGGGATGCGGCGGCCTCAAAAGAGGCAGCGAAATCATCAGAAACGAACGCATCCTTGAGCGCCAGTAGCGCAGCTTCCTCGGCAACGGCGGCAGGAAATTCCGCGAAGGCGGCAAAAACGTCCGAGACGAACGCCAGGTCTTCTGAGACGGCAGCGGGACAGAGCGCCTCAGCTGCGGCAGGCTCAAAAACAGCGGCTGCGTCGTCTGCCAGTGCCGCGTCAACAAGTGCCGGGCAGGCCTCAGCCAGTGCCACCGCCGCCGGAAAATCGGCAGAAAGCGCCGCATCATCCGCTTCAACAGCCACAACGAAGGCTGGCGAAGCCACTGAGCAGGCCACGGCAGCAGCGAGGTCAGCTTCCGCAGCGAAGACATCCGAAACGAACGCGAAAGCGTCGGAAACCCGTGCAGAATCCTCAAAAACGGCAGCGGCATCGTCCGCCAGTTCGGCGGCGTCATCGGCATCATCGGCGTCTGCTTCAAAAGATGAGGCGACCAGACAGGCGTCAGCAGCGAAGGGCAGCGCCACGACGGCATCCACAAAGGCGACAGAGGCAGCTGGTAGTGCGACGGCAGCAGCTCAGAGCAAAAGTACGGCGGAATCTGCAGCAACGCGCGCTGAGACAGCGGCAAAACGGGCAGAGGATATTGCATCCGCCGTGGCGCTTGAGGATGCGAGCACGACGAAAAAGGGGATAGTACAGCTCAGCAGTGCGACCAACAGCACTTCCGAGTCACTGGCGGCAACGCCAAAAGCAGTTAAGGCCGCGTATGACCTGGCTAACGGGAAATACACAGCACAGGATGCAACGACAGCACAGAAAGGGATAGTCCAACTAAGCAGCACGACCAACAGCACGTCTGAAACGCTGGCGGCAACGCCAAAGGCAGTAAAAGCAGCCAATGACAATGCTGAGAAACGTCTGCAGAAAGATCAGAACGGTGCGGATATCCCTGGCAAAGACACCTTTACGAAAAATATTGGTGCCTGCCGTGCCTTCGGTGGGTCAGTAAGCACAACAACAGGAAACTGGACGACTGCACAGTTTATCGAGTGGCTGGATTCTCAGGGAGCATTTAACCATCCATACTGGATGTGCAAGGGTTCCTGGTCTTATGGCAATAATAAAATCATTACTGATACTGGCTGCGGTAATATTCATCTCGCCGGAGCTGTCATTGAAGTAATGGGGATAAAGTCAGCGATGACGATCCGCATTACCACTCCGACCACATCCAGCGGTGGCGGAACAACCAACGCCCTGTTTACCTATATTAATCACGGAACAGATTATTCACCTGGCTGGCGAAGGGACTATAACTCCAGAAATAAGCCAACGGCATCAGAGATCGGGGCGCTACCGTCAGGTGGAACAGCAGTATCATCAGTTAATCTGGCTTCAAAAGGTCGGGTAGCCGCGCTGACAGACAATACGCAGGGGGCAGCAGGTCTTGAGTTATACGAGGTGTATAACAACGGATATCCAACAACGTATGGAAATATCATTCACCTGAAAGGGATGACAGCCGTTGGCGAAGGTGAGTTACTCATCGGCTGGAGTGGTACAAGCGGTGCTCATGCTCCGGCATTTATTCGTTCACGACGGGATACGACCGACGCAAACTGGTCGCCGTGGGCGCAGCTTTACACCTCGGCTCATCCTCCTGCAGAGTTTTATCCAGTCGGTGCACCAATCCCGTGGCCATCAGATACCGTTCCGTCTGGTTATGCCCTGATGCAGGGGCAGACTTTTGACAAATCTGCATACCCGAAACTTGCAGCCGCTTATCCGTCAGGCCTGATCCCTGATATGCGTAGCTGGACGATTAAGGGCAAACCTGCCAGTGGTCGGGCCGTATTGTCTCAGGAACAGGACGGCATTAAATCGCACACCCACAGCGCCAGCGCATCCAGTACGGATTTGGGGACGAAAACCACATCGTCGTTTGATTACGGCACTAAATCCACGAATAACACCGGGGCGCATACGCACAGTGTGAGCGGTACAGCCGCAAGTGCCGGAAACCATACTCATAGTGTCACAGGCGCATCAGCAGTCAGCCAGTGGTCACAAAATGGGTCAGTACATAAGGTAGTGTCTGCGGCCAGTGTGAATACAAGTGCTGCAGGAGCGCACACTCATAGTGTCAGCGGCACCGCTGCATCTGCAGGTGCACACGCACATACTGTCGGTATTGGTGCTCATACGCACTCGGTTGCGATTGGCTCACATGGACACACCATCACCGTTAACGCTGCTGGTAACGCGGAAAACACTGTCAAAAACATCGCATTTAACTATATTGTGAGGCTTGCATAATGGCATTCAGAATGAGTGAACAAGCACGGACCATAAAAATTTATAATCTGCTGGCCGGAACTAATGAATTTATTGGTGAAGGTGACGCATATATTCCGCCTCATACAGGTCTGCCAGCAAACAGTACCGATATTGCACCACCAGATATTCCTGCTGGCTTTGTGGCTGTTTTCAACAGTGATGAGGCATCGTGGCATCTCGTTGAAGACCATCGGGGTAAAACGGTTTATGACGTAGCGTCAGGGGACGCGTTATTTATTTCTGAACTCGGTCCGTTACCGGAAAATGTTACCTGGTTATCGCCGGAAGGGGAGTTTCAGAAGTGGAACGGCACAGCCTGGGTGAAAGATGCAGAAGCAGAAAAACTGTTCCGGATCCGAGAGGCGGAAGAAACAAAAAACAGCCTGATGCAGGTAGCCAGTGAGCATATTGCGCCACTTCAGGATGCTGTAGATCTGGAAATCGCAACGGAGGAAGAAACCTCATTGCTGGAAGCCTGGAAAAAGTATCGGGTGTTGCTGAACCGTGTTGATACATCAACTGCACC
>NZ_PTRU01000072.1:0-4586 GCF_002965245.1 Escherichia sp. MOD1-EC6021
CCGGGTGTGTAAGCGCAGCGATGCGTTGAGCTAACCGGTACTAATGAACCGTGAGGCTTAACCTTACAACGCCGAAGATGTTTTGGCGGATTGAGAGAAGATTTTCAGCCTGATACAGATTAAATCAGAACGCAGAAGCGGTCTGATGAAACAGAATTTGCCTGGCGGCCTTAGCGCGGTGGTCCCACCTGACCCCATGCCGAACTCAGAAGTGAAACGCCGTAGCGCCGATGGTAGTGTGGGGTCTCCCCATGCGAGAGTAGGGAACTGCCAGGCATCAAATTAAGCAGAAGGCCCAGTCGGAAGACTGGGCCTTTTTGCGTTTCTACAAACTCTTCCTGTCGTCATATCTACAAGCCATCCCCCCACAGATACGGTAAACTAGCCTCGTTTTTGCATCAGGAAAGCAGCTATGAACCACTCCTTAAAACCCTGGAACACATTTGGCATTGATCATAATGCTCAGCACATTGTATGTGCCGAAGACGAACAACAATTACTCAATGCCTGGCAGCATGCAACCGCAGAAGGGCAACCCGTTCTTATTCTGGGTGAAGGAAGTAATGTACTTTTTCTGGAAGACTATCGCGGCACGGTGATCATCAACCGGATCAAAGGTATCGAAATTCATGATGAACCTGATGCGTGGTATTTACATGTAGGAGCCGGAGAAAACTGGCATCGCTTGGTAAAATACACTTTGCAGGAAGGTATGCCAGGTCTGGAAAATCTGGCGTTAATTCCTGGTTGTGTCGGCTCATCACCTATCCAGAATATTGGTGCTTATGGCGTAGAATTACAGCGAGTTTGCGCTTATGTTGACTGTGTTGAACTGGCGACAGGCAAGCAAGTGCGCTTAACTGCCAAAGAGTGCCGTTTTGGCTATCGCGACAGTATTTTTAAACATGAATACCAGGACCGCTTCGCCATTGTAGCCGTAGGTCTGCGCCTGCCAAAAGAGTGGCAACCTGTACTAACGTATGGTGACTTAACTCGTCTGGATCCTACAACCGTAACGCCACAGCAAGTATTTGATGCGGTGTGTCATATGCGCACCACCAAACTCCCTGATCCAAAAGTGAATGGCAATGCCGGTAGTTTCTTCAAAAACCCTGTTGTATCTGCCGAAGCGGCTAACGCGTTGTTGGCACAATTTCCAACAGCACCACATTATCCCCAGACAGACGGTTCAGTAAAATTGGCAGCAGGTTGGCTTATCGATCAGTGCCAGCTTAAAGGGACGCAAATTGGTGGTGCTGCGGTACACCGTCAACAGGCGCTGGTTCTCATAAATGAGCACAACGCAAAAAGCGAAGATGTTGTACAGCTGGCGCATCATGTAAGACAGAAAGTTGGTGAAAAATTTAATGTCTGGCTTGAGCCTGAAGTCCGCTTTATTGGCGCATCAGGTGAAGTGAGCGCAGTGGAGACAATTTCATGAAGGATAACACCGTGCCGCTGAAATTGATCGCCCTGTTAGCGAATGGCGAATTTCACTCTGGTGAGCAGCTGGGTGAAACGTTAGGAATGAGCCGGGCGGCCATTAATAAACATATTCAAACACTGCGTGACTGGGGCGTTGATGTCTTTACCGTTCCGGGTAAAGGATACAGCTTGCCCGAGCCAATCCAGTTACTTAATGCCGAAAAGATATTGAGTCAGCTGGATGGCGGTAGTGTAGCCGTGCTGCCAGTTATTGACTCCACGAATCAGTATCTTCTTGATCGTATCGGAGAGCTTAAATCGGGTGATGCCTGCGTTGCTGAATACCAGCAGGCAGGACGTGGTCGCCGAGGTCGGAAATGGTTTTCACCTTTTGGCGCAAACTTATATTTGTCGATGTTCTGGCGTCTGGAACAAGGCCCGGCTGCGGCGATTGGTTTAAGTCTGGTTATCGGTATCGTGATGGCGGAAGTATTACGCAAGTTGGGCGCTGATAAAGTTCGTGTTAAATGGCCGAATGACCTCTATCTGCAGGATCGCAAGCTGGCAGGTATTCTTGTGGAGCTGACTGGCAAAACCGGCGATGCGGCGCAAATAGTCGTTGGTGCCGGGATCAACATGGCAATGCGTCGTGTTGAAGAGAGTGTCGTTAATCAGGGGTGGATCACGCTGCAGGAAGCTGGGATCAATCTCGATCGTAATGCGTTGGCGGCCATGCTAATACGTGAATTACGTGCGGCGCTGGAACTCTTCGAGCAAGAAGGATTGGCACCTTATCTTTCGCGCTGGGAAAAACTGGATAATTTTATTAATCGCCCAGTGAAACTTATCATTGGTGATAAAGAAATATTTGGCATTTCACGCGGAATAGACAAACAAGGCGCTTTATTGCTTGAGCAGGATGGAATAATAAAACCCTGGATGGGCGGTGAAATATCCCTGCGTAGTGCAGAAAAATAAGAAAGGGGAGCATTAGCTCCCCTGAAAATTATTTGCGTAGTCTGACCTCTTCTACCGCGTGATTAGCACTCTTTGTCAGGATTAAACTGGCGCGCTCACGAGTAGGTAGAATATTTTGCTTTAAGTTCAGCCAGTTGATCTCTTTCCACAATGTCATGGCAGTGTTAATCGCTTCTTCTTTAGTTAATTTCGCGTAGTTATGAAAATAGGAATCCGGGTCTGTAAAAGCCCCTTCACGGAATTTCAGGAAACGGTTGATATACCACGTCTGAAGTAAGTCTTCCGGTGCATCAACATATATCGAAAAATCGACAAAATCAGAAACAAATACATGATGTGGATCGTGTGGATAATCCATCCCGCTCTGTAAGACATTTAACCCTTCAAGAATTAAAATATCAGGCTGAACAACCGTTTTATCTCCATCCGGGATCACATCATAAATAAGATGCGAGTAAACTGGTGCCGTAACGTTTGGCACGCCGGATTTGAGATCGGAAACAAACTTCACCAGGCGATGCATATCATACGATTCCGGGAAGCCTTTCTTCTTCATCAGACCACGTTCTTTCAGCACCTGATTAGGGTGAAGGAAGCCATCAGTCGTGATCAGTTCAACACGACGATGCTCCGGCCAACGGCTTAATAGTGCCTGCAATACACGGGCGGTTGTACTTTTCCCCACCGCGACGCTACCTGCGATACTGATAATGTAAGGAATGCGTTGCCCGTTGGTACCAAGAAACTGTTCCAGAACTGCCTGACGGCGCAGATTCGAGCTTATATAGAAGTTCAGCAAACGTGACAAAGGTAAATAGATCTCGGCCACTTCTTCTAACGAGAGATCTTCATTAATACCTTTGAGACGGGCGATCTCATCTTCCGATAACGTCATAGGTACGGAATCACGCAGAGCTGCCCACTGGTTGCGGTCAAACTGTAGGTAAGGCGTCATTAACGTTTGCTCTTTTATACTCATAAGCATGTTTCTGGCGGTCATAGCTCTATCGGCAAAACGATATTTGCCATGGCGCGTCACAGTTCTGTTGAATGGGTTAATGGGCAGGAGGGTAACACCAGATGGGGAGGAATAATAAGAAAAAATCTCTCCCAGGAAGCTATCGTTGAAAAGCAATGTGACAGATATTCCATCTGATAAAAAGAATTGCGCTTTAGAAGGAGCGCATTGTTGAGAACAATGATGTTGAAAAAGTGTGCTAATTTGCCCTCTGTTCGACTGTTTCTTCATCGTGTCGCATAAAATGTGACCAATAAAACAAATTATGCAATTTTTTAGTTGCATGAACTCGCATGTCTCCATAGAATGCGCGCTACTTGATGCCGACTTAGCTCAGTAGGTAGAGCAACTGACTTGTAATCAGTAGGTCACCAGTTCGATTCCGGTAGTCGGCACCATCAAGTCCGGTGGGGTTCCCGAGCGGCCAAAGGGAGCAGACTGTAAATCTGCCGTCACAGACTTCGAAGGTTCGAATCCTTCCCCCACCACCAATTTCGGCCACGCGATGGCGTAGCCCGAGACGATAAGTTCGCTTACCGGCTCGAATAAAGAGAGCTTCTCTCGATATTCAGTGCAGAATGAAAATCAGGTAGCCGAGTTCCAGGATGCGGGCATCGTATAATGGCTATTACCTCAGCCTTCCAAGCTGATGATGCGGGTTCGATTCCCGCTGCCCGCTCCAAGATGTGCTGATATAGCTCAGTTGGTAGAGCGCACCCTTGGTAAGGGTGAGGTCGGCAGTTCGAATCTGCCTATCAGCACCACTTCTTTTCTCCTCCCTGTTTTTTCCTTCTGTTTATTGCATTCAACAAGTCGGGCATGTTGCCTGGTTGATGTGGTGATATCACCGATTTATCCGTGTCTTAGAGGGACAATCGATGTCTAAAGAAAAGTTTGAACGTACAAAACCGCACGTTAACGTCGGTACTATCGGCCACGTTGACCATGGTAAAACAACGCTGACCGCTGCAATCACTACCGTACTGGCTAAAACCTACGGCGGTGCTGCTCGCGCATTCGACCAGATCGATAACGCGCCGGAAGAAAAAGCTCGTGGTATCACCATCAACACTTCCCACGTTGAATACGACACCCCGACCCGTCACTACGCACACGTAGACTGCCCGGGGCACGCCGACTATGTTAAAAACATGATCACCGGTGC
>NZ_PTRU01000073.1:0-4498 GCF_002965245.1 Escherichia sp. MOD1-EC6021
ACACCGTGGCGGTCACCTGGCAGGGCATGAACAACCAGATTCTGTAACAGGCCGACACCTTTAATGGAGTCCGCCAGCTCGCTGACGGACTCCGCAGAATACGGCACCGTGCGCACATTCAGCGGTGACTTAATCAGTGAGGCCAGCGGCACGCTCACTTCCGCCGTCTGCGCCAGCAGGGCAGACAGGACGGTTTCCTGAGTTTTTACAGATTTACGGCTTGCTTTGCGGGTGGTTTCTGGTTCACACTTCGTTACAGGCATAATCATCCCCTTATAATTGCTTATGTCCTGCCGGACGTTCGCGCGTCCGGCACCTCTCTTACTTACGAATGCCGAAATCCCTGATGTACCGGTTCATCCAGTACCCGGCACAGTCCTCAAAATTCCAGGAGCGCCAGATCAACGTGCCATCCTGACGGACAACCAGGCGAAAATGCGTTCCCTGATCATCCTCGATAAAGACATTCCGGTACTGTGTAACAACGGTTTCAGCACACTCGCGGGTGAATGCCCCATCGGGTAGTTCCTGAATCATTTCATCGGATTTGTTCATCATCGTTCTCCGGTAATGCCCCACACATGGTGGGGCTGTCAGAAAAATCAGCCAGATCAGAATGGCGCATCATCGTCGAAGCCATAAGGAGGTTCTGGCTGTTGTTGAGGCTGAGGCTCTGGCTGCGCGGCCTTACGTCCACGGCCTTTCGTTTTCGCGCCACCTTTTTTCGTCGCGTCAGCACTCTGTGGCTGCCCATTCTGCTGAGGCTTCGGTTGCGCCTGAGCGTTCTGCTGTGGTGCACGTCCCAGCATCTGCACGGTGCCCGTGGTCTTAACAAGAATTTCAGTGACGTAACGGGTGATACCGTTATCTTCCCAGCTACGGGTGCGAAGCTGACCTTCGATGTAGACCTGCGCACCCTTGCGCAGATATTCACCTGCCACTTCCGCGAGCTTGCCGAACAGCACCACGCGGTGCCATTCCGTCTGCTCCCGCATCTCCCCCGTCTGTTTGTCACGCCAGCTTTCTGATGTGGCCACCTGCAGGTTTGCCACTGCGCCCCCGTTGGGGATGTAACGGACTTCAGGATCATTGCCCAGACGCCCGACGAGGATGACCTTGTTGATACCACGTGCACTCATAAGAACCTCCTGACTGAAAGATGTGAGATAAACCGGATACCGGCGACGGGACGTTCATGTGCCCCTTCAGAGGAGCGAAAGCTCCTCCTGCCGTCCACTTCACAGGGGTTTCTCCCCGCAGTGGACCTTTCCGATGGGGGCCCGTTTACCGCCTCACGGGACAGCTGTCCGGGGGCGGACGCAAAATTTTTAGCCGGGTTCATGGCTAAAAATTTTGTGGCCGGTGCATCTCACCCTGGACAGATGGAACGGGAGGGGGTTACGTCTGCCCCCCGGAAAGTCCACAGCGGGAAACAGGCCGCAGGGGTGGCGGCAGGAGGGAAGACTGCTGCGCCATCAGGCGCAGTTTCCTCACACACCGTCAGGTGTGCAGGGAGCGCAGGTCACGGCGCGACAGGGGCGGCGCGACCGGAACGGTCGCTGCAAGCCGGGTTTTCACGCATCGGACCGTAGCGGCAGCCCGAAACCGCGCCAGCGGGTTCGGCGGAGACTGGCGGGTGCGCCAGCAGCTGCCTGTCGGAGTCGGGCCTGACGACCGGATGCCGCCAGGCAGCCGGGAGCCGAAGTGGGCGCAATAAAAGACAGCCAGAAACGGTGACAGTGTCACGGAATATCACACCTGTTCCCTGCATACAGCCATACACTACCTTCTGACCGGAAAGCCGGGCCGGCAGCGCCGCAGGCGCTGCACCCCGCATTTCCGGCAGGCGTCAGCCTGCCAGGGGGGTTCGCGCGGGCTGACAGGCGGCCTCCACCGCCTGCCCTGTATCACCTGTTTCTGCTGCCCTGAAGGATATAGTGACCACCGAGGAAAACCGCCTGCTGATTCGCCACAAAATCGCAGATTTCATCAACAATCTGCGCAGTGGTGAGCGGTTTCTGCCCCATTTCACGACGCCGCGCATTAATCACGGCCCTGTAATTACGCAGAATTTCGCGACTTTCTGTGCTGATATTCATGACATCGTCTCCCCGTCCAGCGCCTGTAACACAACGTCCATTGCTTCGCGTTCCTCCCTGACGAATGCGTCACCGTCGCCCCCGTTATCACTCCCGACGGCATACAGGCGCTTCATTTCACTGCCTGCCAGCGCCAACACTTTTTCCAGCATCACCGCCGGGACTGTCACCTGACGGCTGGCGCGCTTTTCTTCCATCAGTTCACGAACAACGTCGTGAACAACGCTGACATCCGCACCATGCTCAAAGGCATCATCCAGCCGCTGCATGACGGTTTCCAGCTCATCGTCTGACAGGTTCCAGTCCTGGGCTATGTGACGCACATCCCCACGGGTCAGCACCACGGCAAAAACGCATTCACTGTCCGGCACGTCTGTATCCAGCATTTCGCGGATAATTTCTTTAACAGTACAGTACATGTTCTCGTCTCCTTTACAGGGGCGGCATTGCCGCCCCGTCCGTTAATCAGTCCAGAGCCGCGTAAATCGCGTTGCATTCAGGGTGAAATTCGATGTGACGCCACAACTGCGCATCGCGCATCCGGTAAAGCTGGGTCAGTCCTGCATCCCCGCTGTCGTGGTACAGCCACAACTGGCGGTTAATCACAAGGGAGGTAAGGATGATGCCTGCGGCATCAGCACTCACGGTACGGTCAAACCAGTTTGCACCGTTCACCATGTGGAAACGGTCACCGTCCGGCATCATGTAACCGCCACCGTCCGGCAGGCGGATGAAGTGCCAGAAGCCGCCCTGATATTCCGGCATCATTTTTTGCGCCAGCGCGTACACATACGCCTCGGCATACAGAAAATCGTTGCCAAACAGGTAAGGCAGAAAGGAGAGACGGTCGCACTCTTCAACGTTCAGAGTGACAGGTTTCGCATATTGCATGATGTTTTCCTCCGTTGTTCACATATTCCGCGACACCGGGCGGTGCCGTGCCTCCATAAAAGCCGGGCGATAAGGCGGGGATGCAGGGGCGCAAGGGAAGCCGCAGCCTGACGCACACGGCTGGCGGGAGTTGCAGGGTGAGGCCGCGAAACCTGAGCGGGCGAACGACCGGAAAATCACGGCAGACGGGAAGGAGGGACCGGGTGACCGCAGCGGCGAAGCGTACCCTTGCATCAACGCCAGCCCGGCTAAGATGGAGGCACGGCACAGCCCGCACACGGCGCTGAGGCCACATAACTGAAAACCCATAAGGCCATGCCCGCATGGCCGGGTAAAGCGGAGCCGGCGGCGACTTCCTTTGTGCTCTGTCCGGGACCGGCAGGAAAAAGGCGGGGATTTTCCCCGCCATCATCAGCCCCTGATTTTTGCCAGGGCATCCGCCATGCTGCGGATTTCGTTCCGGGCTTCCCGGACCACCTCCCGCAGAACACCACGGTCAAACCAGCGGCGGGGCGGTTCATCCGGTATACGCAGCACATCCCAGGCCAGCCAACTGGACAGGATATGTTCAATACAATCGCTGACCAGATACATTTCCACCGCCGAAAAACGTGCGCCCCGGTTCAGGATGGCGTCGAGCACCACGGGCAGGTTTTCGTCGTTCTCATCGAGCCAGCAGGGGTGATCGCTCTCCTTCACGACCAGGCGAAAGCGGCGCGTCTGGCGGGTCAGTAACGTCTGACCGGTGGTGGTCAGCGCCGCCCGGATACGCCGCGTATCTTCTGCCACCTGGTAACTGACACAGCGTACTGCATCGCGTACCGCATCAAGAACTGCCCTGATTTCGTCCTCTGCCAGCCACTCACCGGCATACGGGAAAGACACCTGCGTTCCGTCTGCCGGAAGTACCGGCAGCGACTGCCACTGACTGCCGGACAGTACAAGTTCCGCCCCGGTTCCGGTCAGTTTGTGAATGGCGGAGGCCAGGAGCGGCGGCAGTGCGCCGCCGTGACGGTTGATAAGTAACGTCGCCAGCCGGGGCGCATCCAGCAGAACATAAATGCTGATCCAGCCCGGATGGTTCGGGTTCCGCTGGTCAACATCCGTCTCTTCCGGCCAGCCCTGCGCCAGCAGCAGGTTGCGGGCGTGACGACAAATCAGTGCGTTCAGTGTTGTGTTTTCGTTCATGATTAATCGTTCTCCCTGAATCGCCGCCCGGAGGCGGCGATAACATCAGTCGTTTTCGTGTCTGTTGTTTTTCAGCAGGGTGCGGGCCTGATTAATCACCGCCTGACGGCGGGTGACGCATTCCGGGACGGCGAGGCCATGATCCCGGGCGGCCCATTCACGTTTCCACAATGCCTGTTCAGCGGTCTGAATCAGGGACGCCAGCAGTTCAGCAGGGACGGTCACCTGGCGGTTTTCGCTCACGTTGCTGATAATCTCCATCGCCGCGGCGGAAGAAATACCGGACTCAATTCGCTGGTCTTCCGGGATGTCCTCCAGGC
>NZ_PTRU01000074.1:0-3868 GCF_002965245.1 Escherichia sp. MOD1-EC6021
ACCTTAAGGAAACAACATGTTGGGTGGAGCGGACAATCCAAATGGTGAATTACCGTCTTATATCACTGGCGCTGACACATACGACGGGGGCCAGCTTCTTACCATATTTGAAATAAAGCTCAATGGTGCGAATTTTTTGTTCTTCAGTAAACATGTTTCATCTCCTGAGTGCCCAGGAAATCGTCCGCATCCCCTAACGGTCAAACATCGTGGCGTTGACAGTATCCGTTTGTGCAGCTTGCGACCCTGAAACAACGGACAGAAAAAGCCGCCAGGACGGCAGGAAGAATGCCCGCCGGTCAGCAGACTCACCGGCGGGTTCCGCTCTCCGACGCCTGGTACGTCAGCCAGCTGCAGACGATGGTGGCCACACTGAAAATCCCCATGGAACGGCGTAATAAACGAACAGGCAGGACAGAGAAAGCGCGGATCTGGGAAGTGACGGACAGAACGGTCAGGACCTGGATTGGGGAAGTGGTTGCCGCCGCTGCCGCTGATGGTGTGACGTTTTCTGTCCCGGTCACGCCACATACGTTCCGCCATTCCTATGCGATGCACATGCTGTATGCCGGTATACCACTGAAGGTCCTGCAGAGTCTGATGGGGCATAAGTCCATCAGCTCAACAGAGGTCTACACGAAGGTGTTTGCGCTGGATGTGGCTGCACGGCACCGGGTGCAGTTTTCGATGCCTGAGTCCGATGCGGTCACAATGCTGAAAAACAGACATGCATAATTCATAAATCATAATTATGAATTGTGACTTGTTCTATAAAAAAGAGACCACTGCAATATGTGATCTCTTGTATGCAAGGGTGCTTAAACAGTATAAATTCACAAGTGTGACTTCATAAGTAATAACTTCTTGATTATTACGTTAGTGTTTTTAAGTATTGCTCAAGGGCTACTCTGACGATGGCACTTACATTTTTTGGATCTTTACCATTGCGTTTATTCCTCAATGCCAGATCTTCTATTGTGACAAGCATGCTTTCACCAAGAGAGATTGTCGTCCGACATTGTTTTTCTGGTTCGGGTTTTTCCGGCGCGCCGTATGGTTTATCCGCAAGGCGCTGAGCCAGAGCCTCTGCTTGTTCTACCGTAACTGCAGCTCTGTTTAATGCTTGCTGGCTGGGTTTTTTCACCATGGGCCAAATACCTCATTCATTAAATGTTCAATTTCTGCTTTGGCTGCTGTATTGTTCGTTTCTACTACACCGGTGCCGTTGCTCATGCAATCGCGATAGACTTTTCTGAAACAAATAACTGAATCCAGAACTTGAATTGTTGGGAATTCTTCAAGATATTCAAGGAATTCTTTTCTCTCATTTCCCCTCAAAACCGGATTGGTTGTTGCCATACTTTGTAAACAATAAACCTTAAGTTCCGGGTTAAGGTTACGCATTGCGTCTATCTGTTGTTCTAGTTCTGTAAGAGTATCCAGATCTGGTTGAGAACACTGTAGTGGCGCAATTATTTGATGTGCGACAACTCCACTCGTTATGAATTCCTTTGAGTTTCTTCCTGCGACATCCACTATTACATCATCGAACTTTTCATTCAGAGCCTGTAGTGTTTGTGTCAGGTTATCAAATTTCTCAACAAGGGTTATTGCTGGTAACAGTCCTGCAGCTTCTCGTTCCGCATGATGTTTTGCGGCTGTTCGTTGTAGATCTCCGTTTAACAGGCAGACTTCCTTTCCTTTATTTGCGAGAGCAATAGCCAGGTTTGATGCAATGGTAGTTTTCCCTGAACCACCTTTGTTCCCACCAACTACAGTAATCATTGCAACCTCATAAATGTGATGTGTGAAGTATGATGATATTTTGACACGGTAACCTGATGTGTCAACATGCATTCATATTTATGAAGTATGAAATATGAAGTATGTCATGTGATGTAATAAATATTACTTGTGTTTTGTGATTTCATAACTATGATAGTGCTCAAATTGAGTATTACCTTGCAACCAGAAACAGTGATTTACTCAGATTGAGTATTTAAGGGGCTATAGATGAACGTATACTGCGATGATGGTTCAACAACAATCAAGTTGGCATGGAATGACAATGGGAAAATCTGTAAGTCGTTGTCGCAAAACTCATTTCGTCATGGATGGAAGGTTGACGGGTTAGGGATTCGCCAGACATTTAACTATGAACTGGATGGTAAAAAATACACGTATGATGAAGTTAGCAACCAATCTATTCTTACGACTCATATTGAGTATCAATATACGGATGTTAACCTGTTAGCTGTGCATCACGCTTTACTGAATAGTGGATTAGCGCCTCAGCCTGTATCATTGACTGTGACTTTGCCTATCAGTGAGTTCTACACGAAAGAGTGTCAAAAAAATGAACTCAACATTCAGCGTAAAATTGAGAATTTAATGAGGCCGATTCGTCTTAATAAAGGCGATGTTTTCACCATTGAACACGTTGATGTGATGCCTGAATCATTGCCAGCTGTGTTTTCTCGTCTGGTCATGGATAAAGTTGGTCAGTTTGAAAAATCGCTGGTAGTTGATATTGGCGGCACTACGCTTGATGTTGGTGTTATCGTTGGTCAATTTGACTCTGTAAGTGCCATTCATGGTAATTCTGGCATTGGTGTGTCTTCAGTTACGAAAGCTGCAATGAGTGCATTGCGCATGGCATCCAGTGATACCAGTTTCCTCGTTGCAGATGAATTGATTAAACGTCGTAATGACCCGGACTTTGTTCGGCAGGTTATAAATGACGAAACAAAAACTGATCTGGTCCTTAATACCATTGAGGGGGCTATTGCCAGTCTGGGGGAGCAAGTAGTCAATGAGCTCGGTGATTTTCATCATGTGAATCGTGTTTATGTTGTCGGTGGTGGGGCCCCGTTGATCTATGATTCGATAAAAACGGCATGGCACCATCTTGGGCAAAAAGTAGTGATGATGGAGTCGCCACAGACAGCACTGGTTGAAGCTATCGCGGCTTTCAAAGAGGAGTAATATTGTGGACGATGAACGGAAAAGGAAAAAATTCACACTTTATCTGCATCCGGAAAAAGCTGCAGACTTTCAAACTTTGGAAGCGATAGAGTCCGTTCCGCGTTCTGAGCGTGGTGAGCTGTTCCGGAATGCATTTATTTCTGGAATGGCGTTACACCAACTTGATCCTCGCCTGCCTGTATTGCTGACTGCCATTTTGAGCGAGGAGTTTTCAGCAGATCAGGTTGTAACCTTACTCAGTCAGACGACAGGATGGAAGCCTTCTCAGGCCGATATCAGAGCTGTGTTGACTGAACTCGGTGCTTTGCAATCTGCTGAAAAAATGCCTCCTTCTGCTACTGATTCGGTGCAGGAGGCAATGAATGATGTGCGCCTTAAAATGCAAAAATTATTCTGATATATCAGAATGAAGCAATGGGGATCTCAGTCCATTGTGTTGTATACGAAGGCGAGAGCATTTCCCGTTTCATTTGCCATTCAGGGGCGGTTCCTCGCCCCGCAAACCACACTTTCCCTTTTCCAGACTGGTTCAGTTCATCGAGTGTTTTCATTAACTTTTCGCTGTTTTTACGGGGCTGGATCTCATCAAATAATCCCGGCTGCGCTATACCCGATGGTGTGAAATCAGCCAGCATGACTCCTGCCTTCATATAGCGGTACCCTTCACGCCAGACATGGTTTAACGCTCTGCATGCTGCGGCAATAATGTCCCGGCTGTCCTGTGTGGGTAATGGAAGCTTTTCCACAGCGGCATTGCTGTAACAGAGTTCTTTTACTGCAAAGGGGGATGTCCGTACAAATGTCGTCACCTGCCGGCAATACTGACGCTCCCCACGTAGTTTCTCTGCGGCCCGCTCTGCATACTGAACAACAGCCTGGTGCA
>NZ_PTRU01000075.1:0-3564 GCF_002965245.1 Escherichia sp. MOD1-EC6021
ACTGCTGAATGAGGCTTTAATACCTGCCTGGTATATTCCACGTCTGCCCGACAAATCATTGACAAAATTACCGTCATTATTCACTTTCACCCGGTTATCATCGACAAATTCTTTGCGCACAGCCGCCTTCAGCCACGGCTCAACTTCCATGCCGTTCCCCAGACGCATGTTGTAACTCAGCGTTGCGCCCAGTTCACGATATATACTGCGGGTATCGACTGATTTCGATTCCATACCATTGGATAAATGATATTCGGGGTTATCAGCGGTGAACCCCGTTAACGATGCATACGGCGTCAGGTTCCAGTTACCATCGGTAAATCGCATCCCGGTTTCAATGTAACCGCCCAGCCCGTTGCTGCGATAACTGCCGTTGGCGGCTCCACCGCTGCTCATTTTACCGGCTACGTTACTTTCAAAGCGGTTCAGCTTCACGATACCGTCCAGATAGAAACCACTTTCATGTTCCCAGCTGACATAGCCCCCCAGAGAATAACTGCCCACACTGCCATGTCCTCCACGATCAAAACCGATATGTGAATGGGAATAACCCATAAAAGCGCCCAGCGTCGCAATCCCCTCAGGAATACCATTACGGCTATCGATCCCCACCGTCATTCCGGTCAGCGTCTGCTCAAACCCGGCACCCGCATCGGTGGTGACATTATTACGGGTGTTATACGTCGTCCCCCAGACATTATTGTTGTGTGGACTCGCTTTCATTATGTTCAACCGCTCGCGAATACTGTTTAGCTCAGCATCAAAGACCAACGGTAATATTGCTGCCATATTGAGTACGGCTGCCGTAGAAGGCGTGATGCGTTTCTCCGGGACGGGTGTCGGCGTTGGATCGGGAGTCGGGTCTGGTTTCGGATCCGGTTTTGGGTCTGGTTTTGGATCCGGTTTCGGATTTGGGTTGGGGTCCGGGTTGGGTTTGACATCATTGGTCAGGTTCCAGTTGCTGTTGCCGTCGCTTTTCAGGACATACTCATAGGTCCCCAGATCAACGAAACCGCCGGTATTACCCAGCGTAAACGAAGCATCCCCTCCCCCTGTTTTCACCAGCGTCATCGCGTCGTCAGACTGAGGGCTGACGCCGGTATCCTGAACAAAGATTTTAAAATTGCCAGTGGCGTTGTTGTTGACGACCAGTTGATCGCCCCGGGAGCCTGCAACGTTGGTATGCAGGTAGAAATTACCGCTGCCGGAAAGTTCACTGGTGGTCAGCGTATTGTAGATACCGTTAGTTGTTGCAGGCGCTGCTGTTTGTGCTGATAAATAAACATCACCGTCGTTGAGGAGCAAACTGTTTACTCTATATTCGCAGTTGCTGGTGCCTGCACAGGAATTATTGCTGTTAAGCCAGACACTGCCCCGGCTGGCAGCCGTCAGGTCGGCAAGCGTCGTATCGACGCCATTTCCGATAGTTAATGTCGCGCTATCGGTAATCCGGACCACCCCTTCAAGTTTAACTGGCGTAACATTATCCCGTGGCGTCATTAACGACAGGCTTCCTGTCGCGCCACTGACCGATGCATCCGCCAGCGTACCTGCGTAGACGATTGCCGTCCCGCCAGCGACCTGTAGATCTTCTGCCCGGGCCAGAGCCTGAAACTCATCTTTTGACCGACCAAGGGTATATTGCCCACCGGAATTAACCGTGGTGGCGAAGTCCTGCCCCAGGTTTTGCATTGCCCCACCGTTGCCAACCGTGGAATCGCGAGCTTCGGTACCTGCTAATACCAATAAATTACCGCCATTTTCCAGCAGCACATTGGTCGCTAAATTTCCGGCAATGGAAAAGGTGCCGTACTGGTGAGTACCGCTGATTTCAATACCGTTAGCCGTGCTCGTCTGGAGAGCGGCACCGCTGTTCTGGATGATATCTGTCGCTTTGCCATTATCGTTGACTGTCAGCGTACCGCCTTCATTAATCGTTGTTTTTACTGCCTCACCGTTAGCCGAAACTGTTTGTATTCCGCCGTCGTTAATCGTTGTCTCAGTCGCCACACCCTCGACGATTTGTTCACCGCCGGTAAGCATCGTGCCAGTCGCAGTGGCTTTTGTTTTGACGATCTCCCGTCCGCCCGCATTGACCTGTGTTTTGGCGGAAGTGGTGTCTGACTCCACGGTTAACACGCCGCCATTTGCCAGCAGGATATTGTTCGCCGCATCCTGCTCGATGCTGAACGCGACGCCATCAGCGCGTGTCCCTGTGACCCGCGTCGCCCTGGTGGTTGCCACCAACGCGCCCTGGCTACTCTGCTGTATCCCCGTAGCGCTGCCTTTCTCCCGCACATCGAGTGTGCCGCCGTCATTAAGTACCGAGTTTTCAGCCAGACCGCCCTCATTAACTACCTGTGAACCGCCATTAATAATGGAACCTTCCGCTGTCCCGTTTGCCATAATTTGTTGTAGGCCAGAGACGATATCGGTATTGATCGCCTTACCATAATTCTGAACGGTTTGCGTGCCGCCTTTGATGTGCGTTTTATCTGTTGACCCACCATCAACAATTTGTTCACCACTTTCGATATTTGCCTCAGTGGCTAAACCATATACCGTTTGCTTGCCACCTTTGATATTTGCTTTATCAGAAGTGGCACTGGCATATATTGTTTGGGTGCCCGCACTATTGAGTACAGTGCCAACATCTTTTCCATAAACATCCATTTTGCCGTTGGCATTAATAATCGTATCAACTGCCCGGGAACCAGTAACGACTGTTAATGAGCCAGCGTTTTCCAGCACTACATTTTTAGCTTCTGAATTCCTGATGTAGAAAGCATCACCATAACTGTTGGTTCCTTCGATAAGTGTTCCGGAAGTCGTGGAAGCAATCAATGCGCCGCCGGATTGTTGCTCAACATGCTTAGCCTCACCACCGTCCTGAACCTCCAGAACGCCACCATTATTAAGTCTGGTGGTATCTGTTTTAGCCTCCTTCTGGACAATCAGCTTACCGCCAGCATCAACGGTAGTATTTTTCGCCGTGGTTTTAGCCACTACCGTCAGTTCGCCGGTATTTTCCAGCACAACATAATTAGCCTCCCCTCCGGTAATAGTGAAGTGAGAGAGCTTGTTGTATCCTTCAATATCAGTCCCTGCGCCCGTGTTGGCAACTAAAGCACTGCCCGTCTCCTGGTTAACCCCATGTGCGATACCACCGGTATAGACAATCAGCGAGCCTCCGGCGCTAATATTGCTGCCAGTTGCCGTACCATCTTTCTCAACAACCTGCCGGCTCCCGGAGGAGATATTTGTCGTGTCAGCTTTCCCGCCGCTCTTGATATTTTGTGTTCCGCTGTTGATATTGGTTCCCGTGGCAATACCATGATTATTTATATTCTGTGTGCCACCATTAATTATGGTATTGGTCGCGTTTCCGGCAACATCCATAACCCCGCCATTATCTATTCGGGTCGCATCAGCTTTAGCATTCGTTAAAACTGACATTGTTCCTTTATCTTTAATAATCGTCTTGTTTGCCGAACCATATACGTCTAAATGACCACCGTTTTCCAGCAACACATTGTCTGCCACGTTATTGTGAATAGAGAATGC
>NZ_PTRU01000076.1:0-3548 GCF_002965245.1 Escherichia sp. MOD1-EC6021
TTCACGTAAAATTTTTGCCGAGTCGCTTGCTCCCTTCGCCAGTTCACACCAGCAGTCTTCACAGGCGTTACAAAATTAACAACGTCAACTGGGATTAATAGCTGGAGGTGAGGCTGGAAAACGGGCTGCAACGGCAGTGGGTCTCCGTTGCAGTGCTGATACTCTTCTTCGCAGGCTTATCAATACCCCGGAGACGAAACAGTCAGGCGCGCCTCATGTCGGTATTGATGAGTGGGCGTGGCATCGGGGCCACTGCTGCGGTATGTTAATAGTCAATCCTGATACTCACCGTCCCCTCGTCCTGCTTCCCGGCCGTGATCAGCGTACGCTGGCGACCTGGTTCAGAAAATATCCGGAAATACAGGTTGTCTCGCGTGATCGCAGTGGAGTCTATGCGACAGCAGCACGTGAAGGTGCACCTCAGGCCAGACAGGTGGCCGATCGATGGCACCTGCTAAAAAATATTGGTGATGAGCCTGAACGAATGATGTACAGATATATGCCTCTGATACGTCTTGTTGTCAGAGAGTTATCACTGAAGAAATCACCTGAGCCAGAAATATCTGTGCCTGTAGCATCGCTCCGTCGTCTGGAACGCCTTAAACAGCACATCCGCAAAAAACGGCATCAGCGTTGGACAGAGGTTATGGCCCTGCATAACAAGGGATGTAGTTTCAGGGAAATATCCCGTATTACAGGCCTGTCGCGAGTGACAGTCAGTCGCTGGGTGGGTTCAGGAACATTCCCTGAAATGTCAACTAGGCCTCCAAAGCGAGGGCTTCTGGACCCATGGAGGGAGTGGTTAAAAGAGCAACGAGAATGTGGTAATTATAACTCCGGCCGGATATGGCGGGAAATGGTGGCCAGGGGGGTTACAGGCAGTGAAACCATCGTCAGGGATGCTGTTGCCAAATGGCATAAAGGCTGGATCCCACCGGTTACTACTGCCGCAAGACTTCCTTCAGTGTCCCGGGTAAGCCGCTGGTTGATGCCCTGGAGAATAATCAGGGGTGAAGAAAATTATGCTTTCCGATTTATTAGTCTGATGTGTGAAAAAGAACCGGAGTTGAAAATAGCGCAGCAACTGGTACTCGAGTTCTACCGTATTCTGAAAACCTAAAATAAATCACAGCTAAGCAGCTGGTTCACTCGGGTCCACGAAAGCGGCTCAGCAGAACTTCGGTGCGTAGCTGCGGGGATGGAAGCTGATGCTGCGGCTATATGTGAGGCAATCAGCAGTCGCTGGAGTACTGGTGTTGTCGAAGGTCATGTAAATCGCCTGAAGGTGCTGATACGCCAGATGTATGGTCGAGCCGGACTTGAACTACTTAGGCGGAGGGTAATGAGTCCACTGGCATGAAAATCTTCACCTAGGTTGAGGAAGAGCCACTTTTGCACTGTTCGTGACAGTATGGCCTTTATGTACTCACTTTGTTACCGGTAGCTGGATCATCACTACCGTGCCGCAAATGGTGGTGAACAGCATCAATTGTGGAATGAATGTTGCCGAAGCGACCAATGCGCCTCGTTTCCACCATCAGTGGTTGCCGGACGAGCTGCGTGTTGAAAAGGGTTTAGTCCGGATACGCTCAAGCTGCTGGAAGCAAAAGGTCAGAAAGTGGCGCTGAATGAGGCGATGGGCAGCACGCAAAGCATTATGGTTGGGTCGGATGGTGAGTTGTACGGCGCATCCGACTCGCGCTTGGTGGATGATTTAACGGCGGGGTATTAATTGACATCCCCCGGCGCAATGTGCCGGGGGATAATGGTTTTATGCGGTCAATAATCGTCCGGGATTATCGATACAGAGTTTTTTGAGGATCGTTTTATCGACGCCGCGCTCCGCCAGATAGGCCAGAAAAACATCTGGAACAAATCCCCAGCCATTACCGCCATTTTTAGCCCACATTTGTTTAAGGAAGACATCGTGGCTGAGAACAAGCTGATCGGCGTATCCCAACTCAATGAGATGAGCGACGGCATCGGCAGTCTCCTGCACCCCTGGCGCTATTCCCTCTTTCGGGAAGGTAATGTCTAGGCCAATCATGTCGAATTCCAGCCAGACACCTTTATCAAGCATTTTCCGCTGATACGCCACGTCTTTTCCTGACGGATCCGAGTGTGCGAGAGAGACTTTATTTGGCGAGACGCCCATTTCACCTAACACAATGTCGAGTACTTCATCACCGCGACGAAGCCAGCCCGGCATGTGAATATTCATCGCCACATGAGGATTGTTAATCTGTGCCAGCGAGGCAGCCCGCAAGCTGTTATGCTCGGCTTCGGTAAATGTCGGTGAGACACCTATTTCACCGATCATTCCGGCACGAATATCCGTATCGCCAATCCCTTGATTCAATTCTTTATCGATCGTTGTCGCTAGTTCATCAACCGTTTTATGAATTCTCTGGCTTTCAAATTTTTCCAGGTAGGGACCGGAGGAAGCAACAATATTCAGACCTGTTTTTAATGCGACTTCTCGTAATGCCTGCGCATCTCGTCCGATAGACTCAGACCCTGTGGCATCAACAATGGTGCGACCACCGAGCGAGATAAAGTTATTAATTTCGAAGATCACATCTTCAATAGGTTTGCGGTCCATATTATCAGCGCAGCAATAAGGATCGTGTTTTAATGCCCACTGGATTTCTGCCGTGACTTTTTTATCAACAAGCTGTTGTGAAAAAGGATAGCAAGGAGCATCCACAACAGAGGAAAGATCGTTGAACAGATGTTCATGAGGAAGTGTTAGCCCCATATCTTCACGGGCGACGGGGCCCGTCACAGTTTGTAGATAATCTTTCATGATTATACCTCCATTTTCTTCATTGTTTTCGAGGCTCTGTATTCCGGAATAGTGGTAACAATTGCACCGACCAGTGCAAACAGTGTTCCGATGATCGTGACCAGATAAACGGTATTGCCCAGCGATGGAATTAATACGTCAATCAATACTGATCCCAGTAACTGGCCCGCCGTTGAAGCAACCCCCAGCATCAGTAACCCCAGACCTCTGACCAAAATGGCCATTAAACCGATAGACATTAGTCCAAGCGGGCCGCCAAGATACATCCACCAGACATCTGGTAATTGAACAGTGACGTGCCCTAATGCGACACGAATAGCTAGCGCTGTGCCTAAAACACAAAATCCAACGATGAAATTCTAGGTGATTGAAACCAGCATGGATCCCGTAGCTTCAGCTACTTTTGCATTTCCAGCGGGCTGCCATCCTGCAAGCAAACCAGCTAAGAACGGAAGAATGGCAAGTAAGATGAAAGAGGTAGAATGCCACTGAGGTGACACAACAAAAATCGTAGCAATAACCGCAAATAATGCACCGATGATGCGATAAGGGGTAAAGTATTTTTTCTCGTCGACACCGATACCAAAGCGATCGCAAAGTAAACCAGACAGCAATAGCGCGGAGATCAGTGCGGTCTGAAACGTTGCGACCCCGAGTGCGCTGGCTGGATTTGCCCCTATATTTCCAGACACCTGTTATCACTTAACCCATTACTGGCTTGCTGCCGTAGATATTCCCGTGG
>NZ_PTRU01000077.1:0-3041 GCF_002965245.1 Escherichia sp. MOD1-EC6021
CGGCACCGTAGCCTGGCGGAGGTGTTGCAGGAGGACACGGGTGTGACGCTCCCGGCGGAGCTGGCGGTGATGCTGGGAAGGCTGGAGCGGGAACTGCGCGCGGGTGCGGTGAGTGCGGAGAGTGAAGCATGGCTTGCGCAGTGCGGGCTGACGGCGGAACAGATGAAAAACCAGATGGAGGCGGAATACATCCCGGAGAGGAAACTTCATCTTTACCACTGTGACCACCGTGGGCTGCCGCAGGCGCTCATCAGCCCGGAAGGGGAAACGGCGTGGCAGGGGGAGTATGACGAGTGGGGAAACCTGCTGGGAGAGGAAAGCGCGCAGAACCTTCAGCAGTCACTCCGTCTGCCGGGGCAGCAGTATGATGAGGAATCGGGGCTGTACTACAACCGTCACCGGTACTATGACCCGTTGCAGGGACGGTATATCACTCAGGACCCGATAGGGCTGGCGGGGGGATGGAACCTTTATAAATATCCATTAAATCCAGTGCAGCGGATCGATCCGATGGGGCTAGATGAGATGGATGAAGGTGATATATTTTCTGAATATGATAATCCAGGGGCTGATAGCCTGGCTTTCTATATGGATGATCACGGAGCATCACCGGAGGAAATAACTGCTGCGGTGAACGCGTATACACGAGGGGTTGGAGGTTGGAATCCTGGGGCTGAATATGTAATGGGGCTATCCATCGCACCTGCTGTTATTGCCGGAGTGGTGTTTTCTGGGCCTGTGTCAAGTGCGGCTGCATTAGAGGGGGGGGCTCTTACATGGGGGGAGATGGCACTTGGAAGTCTTAGTTCATGTGGTGCGGTTGCTACGACTGACTATATGTCTGATCATAAGATGCCAGATAAATCTGAGTTGGCGCTATGTGCTTTAGGTGGGGCTTTCGGGGCGGGAAAAACGTTTATTGAGAAAATAGCTTTGAAAATGGGATTGTCATTTTTAAGTAAGGGAGGGGATTTTAAATCTGGTGTTAATGCTGCTGCTAATACAGGTGTGGAGGAAGTAGCTGGTGCAGCTTTGGGCGCATTGCCTTTTGTGCCTAAAAATGCATTTGGAGATTATGTTACTGACATGACGTCTAGTGAGGCGGTAGATAAACTTAAAGGTGATGATAAAAAAGATGCTGATAAAAAATAACCGAAAAATATTAATGTATGTTGTTGTGATGTTTTTTTTTGAAGTGTTGAGTATTCCTGTTGCAATGGGGGTGACAGAATACACAGCAGCCTCCAATAAAATGACATATATAAGAAAAGATGCTGATAAGGGAGATGCTACAGCGCAATTTAAACTCGCGGAGTTATATCGAAGTGGTTCTGAAGGAATCCAGAGTTATAAAGATGCAGTATATTGGTACTCGCTTGCAGCAAAACAGGGGCTGGCAGAGGCTCAGTATAACCTCGGTGTTATGTATGCTCATGGTTATGGGGTGTCTCAAAATTATGAAAAAGCATTTGAATGTTATCAAATGGCAGCTGAAAAAGGTTTTCCAGAAGCGCAAGGGAACTTAGGAGTATTATATAGCAAAGGGAATGGCGTGGTAAAGGATTATGAGAAGGCCATGACATGGTTAAATAAAGCTGCAAACTCTGGGTTAGTTAAGGCTCAAACTAATCTTGCTTTATTATATGATGAGACTAATAAAAAAGATCTGGCAGGGAAGTGGTATCGTATCGCTGCGGAGCAAGGGGATAAGGTTGCTCAGTATCATTTAGGGCGACTCTATTATGAAGGCGTTATTATTAAACAAGATTATAATAAATCCGCCTTTTGGTATGGTAAATCTGCAAGTCAAGGTTTCATAAAAGCACAATCAGCACTAAGTATCTTTTATTATGAAGGGCTGGGTGGGATTGCTGTAAATAAATATAAAGCAATAGAACTGTTAAGAAAGTCAGCCACGCATGGTGATCCTGTTGCACAACATAATCTTGCATTAATCTATTCCGTAGGTACGAAAGAGTTACCACTCGATAATAAACAGGCATATGCCTGGTTCAGTGCCGCATACGCTCATGGGCTTGATGAAAGTGCTCAATATAAATTGAAGGTGGAAAATAGATTAACTCCTGAAGAGTTTGAAAAGGCGCAGATCCTTTCAAAGGAATATATTAGGAAATATAAAAACTAAAGATAATTGGCTGTATTTCATGATAATAATCTAATGAGAGATTTTTCTGAACATCAAATTGCATCGAAGTCAGTTAGAGTGCTGCGATTATCTTGCACGTATTAAATTCAGAGAAAAAATATAGTTGTGAGTATGGGAAAATAACCAACCTAATGTAAATCAGTTCAGAGGAAGAGGAATAAACCATGAGCGGAAAACCGGCGGCGCGGCAGGGTGACATGACCCGCAAGGGACTGGATATTGTGCAGGGTTCAGCAGGGGTGCTGATAGGTGCGCCAACCGGCGTGGCCTGTTCGGTATGTCCCAACAGCCCGGTGGAGGAGCAGAAGGGCAACCCGGTGAACCCGCTACTGGGTGCGAAGGTGCTGCCGGGCGAGACGGACCTTGCGCTGCCCGGCCCGCTGCCGTTTATTCTTTCCCGCGCCTACAGCAGCTACCGGACGAAGACGCCCGCGCCGGTGGGAGTGTTTGGCCCCGGCTGGAAAGCGCCCTTTGATATCCGCTTACAGATACGTGATGAAGGCCTGATACTCAACGACAGCGGCGGCAGGAGCATTCACTTTGAGGCGCTGTTTCCCGGCGAGATAAGCTACAGCCGCAGCGAGTCGTTCTGGCTGGCGCGGGGTGGAGTGGCGGAGCAGCACAGTTCGCAGCCGTTAAGCGCGCTCTGGCAGGTGCTGCCGGAAGATGTTCGCCTGAGTCCACATGTGTACCTGGCGACAAACAGCCTTCAGGGGCCGTGGTGGATACTCGGCTGGCCGGAGCGGGTGCCGGAAGTGGACGAGGTGCTGCCGCCGGAGCCGCCCGCATACCGGGTACTGACGGGCGTGGTGGATGGCTTTGGTCGGACGATGACTTTCCACCGGGTGGCAGAGGGTGACGTGGCGGGTGCGGT
>NZ_PTRU01000078.1:0-3039 GCF_002965245.1 Escherichia sp. MOD1-EC6021
CTTCGGCGTTGTAAGGTTAAGCCTCACGGTTCATTAGTACCGGTTAGCTCAACGCATCGCTGCGCTTACACACCCGGCCTATCAACGTCGTCGTCTTCAACGTTCCTTCAGGACCCTTAAAGGGTCAGGGAGAACTCATCTCGGGGCAAGTTTCGTGCTTAGATGCTTTCAGCACTTATCTCTTCCGCATTTAGCTACCGGGCAGTGCCATTGGCATGACAACCCGAACACCAGTGATGCGTCCACTCCGGTCCTCTCGTACTAGGAGCAGCCCCCCTCAGTTCTCCAGCGCCCACGGCAGATAGGGACCGAACTGTCTCACGACGTTCTAAACCCAGCTCGCGTACCACTTTAAATGGCGAACAGCCATACCCTTGGGACCTACTTCAGCCCCAGGATGTGATGAGCCGACATCGAGGTGCCAAACACCGCCGTCGATATGAACTCTTGGGCGGTATCAGCCTGTTATCCCCGGAGTACCTTTTATCCGTTGAGCGATGGCCCTTCCATTCAGAACCACCGGATCACTATGACCTGCTTTCGCACCTGCTCGCGCCGTCACGCTCGCAGTCAAGCTGGCTTATGCCATTGCACTAACCTCCTGATGTCCGACCAGGATTAGCCAACCTTCGTGCTCCTCCGTTACTCTTTAGGAGGAGACCGCCCCAGTCAAACTACCCACCAGACACTGTCCGCAACCCCGATAAGGGGCCAACGTTAGAACATCAAACATTAAAGGGTGGTATTTCAAGGTCGGCTCCATGCAGACTGGCGTCCACACTTCAAAGCCTCCCACCTATCCTACACATCAAGGCTCAATGTTCAGTGTCAAGCTATAGTAAAGGTTCACGGGGTCTTTCCGTCTTGCCGCGGGTACACTGCATCTTCACAGCGAGTTCAATTTCACTGAGTCTCGGGTGGAGACAGCCTGGCCATCATTACGCCATTCGTGCAGGTCGGAACTTACCCGACAAGGAATTTCGCTACCTTAGGACCGTTATAGTTACGGCCGCCGTTTACCGGGGCTTCGATCAAGAGCTTCGCGTTGCCGCTAACCCCATCAATTAACCTTCCGGCACCGGGCAGGCGTCACACCGTATACGTCCACTTTCGTGTTTGCACAGTGCTGTGTTTTTAATAAACAGTTGCAGCCAGCTGGTATCTTCGACTGATTTCAGCTCCACGAGCAAGTCGCTTCACCTACATATCAGCGTGCCTTCTCCCGAAGTTACGGCACCATTTTGCCTAGTTCCTTCACCCGAGTTCTCTCAAGCGCCTTGGTATTCTCTACCTGACCACCTGTGTCGGTTTGGGGTACGATTTGATGTTACCTGATGCTTAGAGGCTTTTCCTGGAAGCAGGGCATTTGTTGCTTCAGCACCGTAGTGCCTCGTCATCACGCCTCAGCCTTGATTTTCCGGATTTGCCTGGAAAACCAGCCTACACGCTTAAACCGGGACAACCGTCGCCCGGCCAACATAGCCTTCTCCGTCCCCCCTTCGCAGTAACACCAAGTACAGGAATATTAACCTGTTTCCCATCGACTACGCCTTTCGGCCTCGCCTTAGGGGTCGACTCACCCTGCCCCGATTAACGTTGGACAGGAACCCTTGGTCTTCCGGCGAGCGGGCTTTTCACCCGCTTTATCGTTACTTATGTCAGCATTCGCACTTCTGATACCTCCAGCATACCTCACAGTACACCTTCGCAGGCTTACAGAACGCTCCCCTACCCAACAACGCATAAGCGTCGCTGCCGCAGCTTCGGTGCATGGTTTAGCCCCGTTACATCTTCCGCGCAGGCCGACTCGACCAGTGAGCTATTACGCTTTCTTTAAATGATGGCTGCTTCTAAGCCAACATCCTGGCTGTCTGGGCCTTCCCACATCGTTTCCCACTTAACCATGACTTTGGGACCTTAGCTGGCGGTCTGGGTTGTTTCCCTCTTCACGACGGACGTTAGCACCCGCCGTGTGTCTCCCGTGATAACATTCTCCGGTATTCGCAGTTTGCATCGGGTTGGTAAGTCGGGATGACCCCCTTGCCGAAACAGTGCTCTACCCCCGGAGATGAATTCACGAGGCGCTACCTAAATAGCTTTCGGGGAGAACCAGCTATCTCCCGGTTTGATTGGCCTTTCACCCCCAGCCACAAGTCATCCGCTAATTTTTCAACATTAGTCGGTTCGGTCCTCCAGTTAGTGTTACCCAACCTTCAACCTGCCCATGGCTAGATCACCGGGTTTCGGGTCTATACCCTGCAACTTAACGCCCAGTTAAGACTCGGTTTCCCTTCGGCTCCCCTATTTGGTTAACCTTGCTACAGAATATAAGTCGCTGACCCATTATACAAAAGGTACGCAGTCACCCCATAAAGAGGCTCCCACTGCTTGTACGTACACGGTTTCAGGTTCTTTTTCACTCCCCTCGCCGGGGTTCTTTTCGCCTTTCCCTCACGGTACTGGTTCACTATCGGTCAGTCAGGAGTATTTAGCCTTGGAGGATGGTCCCCCCATATTCAGACAGGATACCACGTGTCCCGCCCTACTCATCGAGCTCACAGCATGTGCATTTTTGTGTACGGGGCTGTCACCCTGTATCGCGCGCCTTTCCAGACGCTTCCACTAACACACACACTGATTCAGGCTCTGGGCTGCTCCCCGTTCGCTCGCCGCTACTGGGGGAATCTCGGTTGATTTCTTTTCCTCGGGGTACTTAGATGTTTCAGTTCCCCCGGTTCGCCTCATTAACCTATGGATTCAGTTAATGATAGTGTGACGAATCACACTGGGTTTCCCCATTCGGAAATCGCCGGTTATAACGGTTCATATCACCTTACCGACGCTTATCGCAGATTAGCACGTCCTTCATCGCCTCTGACTGCCAGGGCATCCACCGTGTACGCTTAGTCGCTTAACCTCACAACCCGAAGATGTTTCTTTCGATTCATCATCGTGTTGCGAAAATTTGAGAGACTCACGAACAACTTTCGTTGTTCAGTGTTTCAATTTTCAGCTTGATCCAGATTTTTAAAGAGCAAA
>NZ_PTRU01000079.1:0-2708 GCF_002965245.1 Escherichia sp. MOD1-EC6021
CTGACGGGCGTGGTGGATGGCTTTGGTCGGACGATGACTTTCCACCGGGTGGCAGAGGGTGACGTGGCGGGTGCGGTGACGGGGGTGACGGACGGCGCGGGCCGCTGTTTTCACCTGGCGCTGAGCACGCAGGCGCAGCGGGCGGAAGCCTTCCGTAAACAGCGCGCCTCTTCTTTATCTTCTCCAGCCGGTCCCCGTTCTGTTTCCTCTTCTCAGGTTTTCCCCGACACGCTGCCCGCCGGTACAGAATACGGTGCCGATAACGGTATCCGGCTGGAGGCGGTGTGGCTGACACACGACCCGGCATACCCGGATGAACAGCCGACTGCGCCGCTGGCGCGCTACACGTACACGGCCAGCGGTGAGTTGCTGGCGGTGTATGACCGCAGCGGGACGCAGGTGCGCGGGTTTACTTATGATGCGGAGCACGCCGGGCGGATGGTGGCGCACCATTATGCGGGGAGGCCGGAGAGCCGCTACCGGTATGATGATACCGGGCGGGTGACGGAGCAGGTCAACCCGGAGGGACTGGACTACCGCTTTGAGTACGGGCAGGACCGTGTGACCATCACGGACAGCCTGAACAGGCGGGAGGTGCTGTACACGGAGGGCGAGGGTGGCCTGAAGCGTGTGGTGAAGAAGGAGCATGCGGACGGGAGCATCACCCGCAGCGGGTATGATGAGGCGGGGAGGCTGAAGGCGCAGACGGATGCGGCGGGACGGCGGACGGAGTACCGGATACATATGGCGTCGGGCGCGGTGACGGCGGTGACGGGGCCGGACGGCAGGACGGTGCGGTATGGCTACAACAGCCAGCGGCAGGTGACGTCAGTGACGTACCCGGACGGGCTTCGCAGCAGCCGGGAGTATGATGAGAAGGGAAGGCTGGCGGCGGAGACCTCGCGCAGCGGTGAGACGACGCGGTACAGCTATGATGACCCGGCGAGTGAGCTGCCGACAGGGATACAGGATGCGACGGGCAGTACAAAACAGATGGCATGGAGCCGCTACGGTCAACTGCTGGCCTTCACGGACTGCTCGGGGTACACGACACGGTATGAGTACGACCGGTACGGTCAGAGGACGGCGGTTCACCGGGAAGAAGGCATCAGCACTTACAGCAGTTATAACCCGCGTGGTCAACTGGTCAGTCAGAAGGATGTGCAGGGGCGTGAAACCCGTTATGAGTACAGCGCCGCAGGCGACCTCACCGCTATCATTGCCCCGAACGGCAGCCGCAGTGAGACACAGTATGATGCGTGGGGTAAAGCTATCAGCACCACGCAGGGCGGTCTGACGCGCAGCATGGGGTATGACGCCGCCGGGCGCATCACCACGCTGACCAACGAGAACGGCAGCCAGTCCACGTTCCTGTATGACCCGGTGGACAGGCTGACGGAGCAGCGTGGCTTTGACGGACGGACACAGCGTTACCGGTACAGCGCCACAGGGCAGCTTGTCCGCAGTGAAGACGAGGGACTTATCACCCTCTGGCACTACGATGCGTCGGACCGCATCACGCACCGGACGGTGAACGGCGAAGCGGCAGAGCAGTGGCAGTATGATGACCACGGATGGTTAGCCACCCTCAGCCATACCAGTGAAGGCCACCGTGTGGCGGTCCACTACGGCTATGACGATAAAGGCCGCCTGACGGGCGAACGGCAGACGGTGGAGAACCCGGAGACGGGGGAGATGCTGTGGGAGCATGAGACGGGGCACGCGTACAGCGAACAGGGGCTGGCGACCCGTCAGGAGCCGGACGGTCTGCCGCCGGTGGAGTGGCTGACGTATGGCAGCGGTTATCTTGCGGGGATGAAGCTGGGCGGAACGCCGCTGGTCGAGTACACGCGGGACAGGCTGCACCGTGAGACGGTGCGCAGCTTCGGCAGCATGGCAGGCAGTAATGCCGCATATGAACTGACCAGCACATACACCCTCACAGGCCAGCTCCGGAGCAGGCACCTGAACCTTCCGCAGCTTGACCGTGAGTATACGTGGAATGATAACGGGCAACTGGTGCGTATCAGCGGCCCGCAGGAGAGCCGGGCGTACCGTTACAGCGACACGGGAAGGCTGACGGGCGTCCACACCACGGCAGCGAACCTGGATATCGATATCCCGTATGCAACAGACCCGGCAGGAAACCGGCTGCCGGACCCGGAACTGCACCCGGACAGCACCTTCACGGCGTGGCCGGATAACCGCATCGCGGAAGATGCGCACTATGTCTACCGCCACGATGAGTACGGCAGGCTGGCGGAGAAGACGGACCGTATCCCGGAAGGGGTGATACGGATGCACGACGAGCGCACCCACCACTACCATTACGACAGCCAGCACCGTCTGGTGTTCTACACGTGGATACAGCATGGTGAGCCGCAGGTGGAGAGCCGCTACCTGTATGACCCGCTGGGCCGCAGGACGGGAAAACGGGTGTGGCGACGGGAGCGTGACCTGACGGGGTGGATGTCGCTGTCGCGTAAACCGGAGGTGACCTGGTACGGGTGGGACGGCGACAGGCTGACGACGGTACAGACCGGCACCACGCGTATCCAGACGGTATACGAGCCGGGGAGCTTTACGCCGCTCCTGAGAATCGAAACAGAGAATGGCGAACAGGCGAAGGCGCGGCACCGTAGCCTGGCGGAGGTGTTGCAGGAGGACACGGGTGTGACGCTCCCGGCGGAGCTGGCGGTGATGCTGGG